>CAYPVY010000037.1:0-10794 GCA_964414305.1 uncultured Nitratifractor sp. | reverse complement strand
TTTAATAATTTTTTAATGGTTTCTGAGCATATAGCTAATCCAAAAGCTCCTGTTACTCCTACAAATGAGCCTTTATCTTTGCATTTTGGCTCTTCAGTGCTATATATAACTGTGAATTTTTTATTAAAGTTTGCTTTTTTGAGTTCGTATCTTATTTTTCTTGCTAGAGGGTCTGTGTGGGTATTAAATATTGTGCTTATTTCTATTTTGCTAAAGTCATATCTTTTTGCACTGCCTAGAGACATAATTAATTTTTTATAGCATTTTTTTGCAATTTCTATTTTAACTTTTGTGGTATCTGCGGCATCTATGACTATATCATAGGGGGTAAAATCAAACTTTTCTACCCAAGCTATATCCATCTTTTGTATAATTCCTTTTATACCTGGATATTTTTGAATAAGGGTGCTAACTTTGCACTGATTTAGTGCATTTTCGCTTCCAATTTGGCGATTTTGGTTTGTTATATCATATCTATCATAATCTACTATAGTAATATCTTTTATACCACTTCTATATAAGCAATCAAGAGCATAGCTTCCAACACCTCCAACACCTAATATTAATATTTTTGCATTTTGAATTTTTGTAAAATCTTCACCAAAAAGCTCTTTGCATCTTTGAAATCTCATATCCACTCTTTAAGATTTTTTATACTTTCATAGTGAGTCATATCTAGATGAACAGGTGTAATAGATACATAATTTTCTTTTATGGCTTCAAAGTCGCTATAGTCGTTGTGTATGTTTTTGTTTGGATGCCAATCAAGTTTTGGTAATCCAATCCAATAATACTCTAATCCTCTAGGGTTTATATGAACCTGAGCATCATTACCATAAGACCTCTTTCCTGCATGAGTTATTTTGATTCCTTTGCAATCTTTAATATCTATTGGAGGAATATTTATATTTAGGAGTTTTCTATCGCCTAGGGGATATTTGTCTTCAAATATTTTTTTTACAATTTTGTATATTGTATCTTTGGCTAGTTTATATTCAAGTTTTTGAACATCTTTGCAATTATTTTTGCAAACTTGAGATATTGCAATTGCTGGGATGCCTTGTAATACTGCTTCCATAGCTCCAGCAACTGTTCCTGAATATGTAATATCCTCACCCATATTTGCACCTATATTTATTCCACTTACTACTAAGTCTGGTTTTTTATCTTTGAATAATTTATTTAGAGACAAAAATATACAATCACTAGGTGTTCCATCATCAAGTTTATAAAAATTTTTTTCTAACTCTATAAATCTAAGTGGTCGTGTAAGAGTAAGAGAGTGTGCACAAGCTGATTTTTCAATTGTAGGGGCTACTATTATGATATTTGCTAAGGGAGATAGTGCTTCTTTAAGGGCTAGTAAGCCTTTTGATTCAAATCCATCATCATTAGTTATTAGTATTGTTTTTTGCATTATTGCTACCTTGTAAAATTTTTTTGATATAATACCAAAAAATTACATTTAAAAGGAAACATAGTGGAAAAAGTTCCTATGTTAGAAGTTACATACCAAAAACTTGTAGAAGAATTGGATCACTTAAAGAGTGTTGAGAGAGCAAGGATTGCTCAAATTATTGACAAAGCAAGAGAGCTTGGGGATTTAAAAGAGAATGCTGAATATCACTCAGCAAAAGAGCAACAAGGCTTAATGGAAGCTAGGATTACTGAACTTACAGATATTTTGGCTAGAGCACAAGTTGTTGATCCATCAAAATTGGCTCATGAGAGAGTGAGTTTTGGCTCTACAGTAGTTTTAACAGACCAAGATAGTGGTGATGAGGTGGTTTATACAATAGTAGGACCTCAAGAGTCAAATCCATCAAAAGGATTGATATCTATATCTTCACCAATGGCAAAAGCTCTACTTGGAAAAGAAGAGGGTGATGAGGTAGAAGTAAATTTACCTGCTGGACATAAGGTGTTTGATATAGAAGAGATAAAGTTTGTTCCAATAGAGCTTTAATATGAAAAAATATGTATCAATTATTGGGGTTAGTGGATATACTGGTTTGGAGCTTGTAAAGCTTGTTTTAAATCATCCAGTTTTTGAAATATCACATCTTTGCACTAGCAGTGGTGATACTCTTATTGAGAATTTGCATCCAAGTTTGGAGAAAGTTTTACACAAAGATGTAGAAAAGGTTGATGTAGATAGAATCTCAAAAGATAGTGATTTGGTATTCTTGGCTCTTCCTCATAAAACTTCTATGTCTATTGCAAAAGAGTTTATAAAAAGAGGAGTTAAGGTAGTAGATTTATCAGCTGATTATAGACTCGATTTAGATACTTATGAGATGGCATATTGCCCTCATGAAGATAGTGAAAATTTAAAATATTCAGCTTATGGGCTTATTGAATTTTTTAGAGATGATATAAAAAAAGCAAAGATAACTGCATCTCCAGGCTGTTATCCTACTGCTACGCTACTAGCACTTTTGCCATTTATTCCTTATCTAAAAGAGAGTAGTCCTATTTTTATTGATGCAAAAAGTGGAGTTAGTGGAGCTGGTAAAAAGCTAACAGAGGTAAATAGTTTTGTTAATATTAATGAGAATATTTTTGCATATAATCCACTCAAACATAGACACGCACCAGAGATAAAAGAGAAAATAGAGAAAGTTTACAATAAAAGCTTTGATATTAATTTTGTGCCTCACTTAATTCCAATTACTAGAGGCGAACTTGTAAGTATTTATGCTACATTAGATAAAGATATTGATGTAATAGAAGTATTAAAAGATTTTTATAAAAATGAGCATTTTATAAGAGTGAGGCAAGAGCCTGTGAATGTAAAAGATGTTAGTGGAACTCATTTTTGTGATATTTATGCCCAAAAGAATGGAAAATTCATATTTATAAGCTCTGCAATAGATAATTTGTTAAGAGGAGCTAGTTCTCAAGCTTTGGCTGCGGCAAATATAATGCTAAATCTAGAAGAGAGTATGGGCTTACCTACAATTGCTTATGTGCCTTGAGTTAAAAGAGGGGGCAGTTTTTATCGCAGATGCCCACTACCCAAACCATAAAAGAGAAGAGTTTTTGGATTTTTTAAACTCTATCTATTTGGGTAAAATCTATGCAACACAACTTATTTTAATGGGTGATATATTTGATTTACTTGTTGGTAATAGTAGCTATCTTAAAAATAGATTTAAAGATGAGATTGCTTTGTTAGAAAATATTGCATCTAAAATAGAAGTTATTTATCTTGAAGGTAATCATGATTTTTATTTAAAACCTATTTTTAATAGAGTAAAAATTTTTCCTATAGATAAGCAGCCTCTTTATATGAAATATTCAAATTTAGTAGTTGCCTTATCTCATGGTGATAATATTTTAATGCCATTAAAATATAAAATTTATACAAGATTGATTAGAAATCCTCTTATTTTAAAGATTTTGCCAGATTTAATAGCTAAATATAAATTAAAATCTATGTCTAAAAAAAGAATATGTAAAGATATACCAAATTTTGAAAATAGAGTAAAAGATATTAAAAAATATTATAAAGCAGATATCATAATAGAAGGACACTACCATCAAGATAAAATTTATGATAATTATTATGCTTTGCCATCTTTTGCATGTAGTTTAAAGTATGCTAGAGCCAAAGATAAAAAAATAGAATATGAAATTTTTACATCTTAAAAAAAGTAATTTTAGATATAATTTTATAAAAATTAAAGAGTAATTATGGATTTGATAACAAAAATAAAAGGTTTTTCAAAAGAGCGTCGAGCAACAGTAATTGCAACAATATCTGCAACTCTTCTTGCTATTATAAAGCTAGTGATTGGAATACTTAGTGGTTCTGTAGCTGTAATAGCTTCTGCAATTGATTCTATTTTGGATACTGCTATATCTATATTTAACTTTTTTGCTATTAAAAAAGCAGAAGAGAATCCAGATGCACAATTTAATTATGGTAAAGGAAAAATCCAAGCAATTGCAGCAGTAATTGAAGGAACGATTATTACAATATCTGGATTATATATTATCTATGAAGCTATAAAAAAGATTATAACAAAAGAGACAACTCAGATGCTAGGAACATCAGTGGTTGTTATGATTATTTCAATTATAGTAACTTGGTTTTTAGTAAAATATTTAGAAAGAGTAGCAAAAGAGACTGATAGTATAGTAGTAAAATCTGATGCTCTTCACTATAAAGCGGACCTTTTAAGTAATGGAGCGGTATTATTAGCACTATTTTTAGTATCAATTACTGGATTTGATTTTATTGATGCTATTTTTGGTTTGATTATTGGTGTTTATATTATTTATTCGGCATATGAGATTATAAAAGATGGAATATTGATACTACTTGATAGGTCTTTAGACCCTCAAATTGTTGCAAAGATAGGTGAAATAATAAATAGTATGGAAGATGTAAGAGGTTATCACTGGTTAAAAACTAGAACTGATGGGATTCATAATTATGTAGAGTTTCATCTTGTTTTAAGACCTGATATGACTCTAGAAGAGGCTCATAAGATTGCAGATAAACTAAATTGTAAAATAGCTTCATTAGAGCCAAAAAAAGGTTGGGTTATAACTCCACACTTTGACCCTTATGATGATGAAGAGATAAATGTATTATTTTTTGAAGGTAATGTTAATTGTGAAGATAAATAGACCTATTTATCTATGCTCTCCAAAAGAGGTAAAAGATACAATATCTTTACCTATGATTAAATTTAAGCTTCTTAAAAACTCTATTGATTATCAAGGTTGTGATACTTTAATGTTTACTTCAAAACAAGCTATAATTTTTACAGATGAGATAGATAAATCTTGGGTAAAATATCCTGTAATTGCTATTGGAGAAAAGACTAAAGAAGTTGCTAAAAACCTTGGAGCAAATGTGATTTATCAACCAAAAAAGTATTATGGAGAGGAGTTAGCAAAAGATATAATTAAAGATTTTAGAGATAAAAAAATATTATATATAAGACCAAAGGTTGTTTCATTTGATACAAAAAGTTTTTTAGAAAAAAATAATATTTTTATTAAAGAAGAGATAATATATGAGACAAATTGTATAAAATATGAAAAAAAGAGTCTTCAAAAAGATGCAGTTATTATATTTACTTCTCCATCAACTATAAATTGTTTTTTTAAAAATTTTGATTGGGATGATAGCTTTAGGGCAGTTGTAATTGGTAAAACTACGCAAAAACATCTACCCTCATATGTCAAAGCTTATGTTGCAACTAAACAAACTATACAATCTTGCATAGATATGGCAAAAATTATCTGATTTTTTCTAATTATTATAAATTTAATTTACAAATTGCTAAAAATTTGATATAATACAAACTATATTTAAATAATTTAATTAGATTTATTATTTAAAGATATTTTAATTACTTGCCTGAGTGGTGCGCTAAATTGCATATGGGGTCCAACAGATAATCTTTAGGGGGACTAGTAGTTAGGTCTGTGTGTGGGTGGCTTCGTTTGAGCTAAGCTAAGTCTAGCGAGAAGTTGCCCCCTAAGGACCTACTCTCTCCTCCACCGTTGGCTTATTAGGGCCGACACAAGCAATATACGGCCACTCGGGTTTTTTAAAAACCTCTTATATACTCCATTATTTGGATTAATATTCATTTTGCTATAATTCCTTATGAAAAAAATATTATTAATTTTATTATTACCATTTTATATCTATTCACTTGAGTTAAAGGTAGCTTCATATAATGTAGAAAATCTATTTGATGATGTAGATAATGGAAGTGAATATGATGATTATAGATTAAATAAGCATAACTGGACTAAAACTATCTATAAAAAGAAGCTTAAAAATATAACTAAAGTAATTTGTGATTTAAATGCTGATGTATTGGCGTTGCAAGAGATTGAGAATAAAAACTCTTTAAATAATTTGCTCAAAAGTCTAAATAGAGTAGGGTGCAAATATAGATATAGTGCAATTACTCATAAGAGTGGCTCTTCAATACAAGTAGCTTTGATTTCTAAAGTCAAAATCAAAAAATTTAAAGAGCTTATTGTTAGCAGTAATAAAAGAGATAGAAATATTTTAAAAGTTACTTTAGATACTAATCCAAAATTGATTATTTATGCTAATCATTGGCGTTCAAAGAGAGCTAAAGAGAGTTTTAGAGTAAGATATGCAAAGAGACTTATTCAAGATATAAAGAGCTTACCAAATGGAAGCGAATATATTATTTTGGGTGATTTTAATAGTAAATATAATGAGTGTGAAGATTTTAATAAAAAATATAATGATACAAATGGAATATGTGGAATAGATACTATACTAAAAACATATTATAAAGGAAAATTATTAAGATTGGACAATAAATTAAATAGGTTTTATCATTATAACTTATGGAGTGAAATTGTGCCATATAAAAGATGGAGCCATAATTTTTTTGGGCATAAAGAAGCTATAGATTCAATTATAATACCGCCAACTTTGCTAGATGACAAAGGATGGTTTTATATAAGAAAAAGTTTTAGAGTTTTTAAGAAACCATATCTATTTTTAAAAAATGATTGGATTAATCAGTGGCAATATAAAAATGGCAAACACCTAGGTAAAGGCTACTCAGACCACTTGCCAATTTATGCCAAATTTAGTAACTCTAAAGAAAAAGAGTTTAAACACCTATCATTTATAGATAGGTTTTTTTCTTTTTTTATTCCACTAAAAAAAGAAAAGATTAGTAGTAATCCTTTGGATACAAAAGAAGAAAATGTAGATTTTAATAAATTTTTAAGTATCAAAGAGCTTAAAAAGCCAGTAGTATTAAAAAATGCTTGTGTGGTATTTAAAAGATTTGATATTGCAGTTATAAAAAATAACTACAAATCTAATCCAATAACTCTATTTAAATGTGCAAATGCTCTAAAAGAGGGATATTGTTATGATATAAAAGTTTATAAAAAAGGAAGATATTATAAAAAAGAGGAGATATTAGATTTAGATAAAATTAGAGTGCTTAATAAAATAGATATTAATAAATATATTCCAAAATTTGATATTAAAAGTTTAAATAAATATAAAATTGGAGAAGTTGTGAAAGATGCTTTTGGAATATATAAAGATGGCTATTTTTTTGTAAATAATAACAAAATAAAGATTTTTTTTAAAGATAAAAATATAAATTTTATTAAAAATCAATCTAAAATATATATAAAAAAAGCTCAAATAGGGTATTATAAAGGAGAAAAAGAGCTTATTATATATAGCAAAGAAGATATAGAGGTAGAGTAATGGAGTATTATAGTTGGATTTTGGCTTTTCATGTTATGAGTTTTATTAGTTGGATGGCAATGTTGTTTTATCAGCCTAGATTATATGTATATCATAGTGAAAATGCAGATAATAGCGGTTTTGTAAAAGTTGTGGAAATTCAAGAGTATAAATTAATTAAATATATAGGAACTCCAGCTATGATTGCTACAATTATTAGTGGTGTTTTATTGGCATATCTAGCAAACTATTGGCATAGTGGTTGGTTTATAGCTAAAATAATATTAGTCGTTTTTTTAATTACTTATCATATATCATTAGAACTTCATAGAGTAAAATTAAAAGAAAATCCTCACTATAAACCAGGCAAATTTTATAGATTGTATAATGAAGTTCCAACTCTTTTGATGATTGGTATAGTAATATTTGTTGTTGTTAAACCATTTTAAGGTAGAATACTGTTTATTAAAAAAGGATTTAATAGTTAAGTAAAATTAGTTTTTAGGTGTTTATAAAAAGTAAATGTTTAAAAGCTAATTTATCTATTAAATCTTAATATATGTAATTTAAGGATAAAGATTAATGAGTGTTGGTATTGTAGATATTAGTTGTAATAATTTAGATGAAAGTTATGAATTTGGCAAAGTTGCAAAACAAGCTGATGGTTCGGTATGGTATAAACAAGGAAAAGCTGTATTATTAGCAACTGTAACTGTTGATAAAGATAGTAGTTCTAGTGAGGATTTTTTGCCTTTGACAGTGCAATATATTGAGAAGTCATATGCAGCAGCAAAAATTCCTGGTGGATTTGTAAAAAGAGAATCAAAACCTAGCGATTTTGAAACATTGACTTCAAGAATAATAGATAGAGCACTTCGTCCACTATTTCCTAAAGGATTTTCAAATGAGGTTGTAATTAATGTTACAGTCTTAAGTAGTGATAGCAATGTTGATTTACAAGTAGCAGCTCTTCATGCTGCAAATGCTGCTTTGATGGTTTCATCTTTGCCAATAGATAAATCAATAGCTGCAGTTAGGGTAGCTAAACTTAATAATCAAATCAAAATTAACCCTACACTAAAAGAGCTTGATAGCTCAACATTGGATTTATTAGTTGTAGGAAGCAATAAAGATATTGCAATGATTGAGATGAGAGCTATTTCATCAAGTATAGATGGAAAATATAGTGTAAATGAGCTTGAAAAAGATGAGTTGATTAATATTTTAGATGAAGTATCACTACTTATCTCTAAAGCTTCAAATGAATATGCAACAAAATTTAAAGAGTATAAAAGTAAACAAAAAATTGAAATAAACTACAAAGAAGTTGACCCAAAACTTAAAAAATATATCGAAGATAATTTTAGTGAAAAATTAAATAAAGCATTAGAGAATATCGCAAAGAGTGAAAGGTCAGATGCACTTGATGAGCTTTTAAAAGAGATAGAAGCTCAAATAGAGAGTAATGAGGATTTAGAATACTCTTCTTTAGAGATTGCAGAAGCATTTGCTTTAGTTGTTAAAGAGAGAGTTAGAAATATGTTATTAAATGGACAGAGACTAGATAAAAGGGCTTTAGATGAGATTAGACCAATAACTATAGAAACAAATATTCTTCCATCAGTTCATGGCTCTACACTTTTTACTAGAGGTCAAACTCAAGCTTTGGTTACTGCTACAATTGGTAATAGCAAAGATGCTCAAATGTATGAACTATTAACTAGTAGTAGTGCTTTGAATGAAAATTTTATGGTTCATTATAATTTCCCTCCATATTCAGTAGGAGAGGCTAGGGCAATAGGAGCTCCTAGTAGAAGAGAGTTGGGGCATGGAAATTTAGCAAAAAGAGCATTAGAGCCAACTGTTATTTTAGACTCTAATGAGACTGTAAGAGTTGTTTCAGAGATATTAGAGAGTAATGGTTCATCATCTATGGCTACAGTATGTGGTGGTTCACTTGCACTTTGTAGTGCAAATGTAAAAGTGGCAAAACTTGTATCTGGTATTGCTATGGGTGTTGTAGTAGAAAATAATGATAAATATAGTATCTTGACAGATATTATGGGTGCAGAAGATCATTATGGTGATATGGATTTAAAGGTAGCTGGAACAAAAGATGGGATAACTGCCATGCAACTTGATATAAAGCTTGATGGATTAGATTTAAAAATTTTAAGCGATGCTTTAAATCAAGCAAAAAGAGGAATTGATTATATATTAGAAATAATGGAAGAGGCAAGAGAAAAGATAGTTCCTAGTGGTGCATTGCCTTTGGTTCTTACCTTTGAAGTTGATACATCTTTGATGCCAGTTATTATTGGTAAAGGTGGCTCAACTATTAGAGAGATTATAGAGAAGTTTAATGTCTCTATAGATTTAAATAGAGATTTAGGTTTGGTTAAAATAAGTGGTGAAAATGAAGAGAGTTTAGATAAAGCAAAAGAGTATATAGAAGAGCTTATAAAAAAAGAGACTAAGCCTATTGCTCAATATGAAGTTGGGAAAGTTTATAAAGGTAAAGTTGTAAGAAGTGTTGATTTTGGTTATTTTGTTGAAATGCCAGATGGGTATGATGCACTTTTACATAACTCAAAAGTTCCAGATAATTTAAAAGATAGTTTAAAAGAAGGTGATGAAGTAGAGGTAAAAGTAATCTCTCAAAAAGATAAAAGAGTAGAGTTAGCAATAGCTTAAACTCTACCTAAAACCAAATTTAATCAAATCATCTTTTGCATATTTCATATAGGTTTTTCTTGTTATTACAATTTTTGTTTGACCAATTTTAGCCCACTTATAAATTACAGGTATATCCTTTGGAGCTATATGAATGCATCCATGAGACATCCAATTTACACTTCCCATATGTAAGGCATGACCTTGATTTGTAAAAAATATTGCAAAATCCATATTATTTATTCCATCTTCATCTGGATATGCTTTTGACATATATCTTGGAACTTTTCTTAACACTGTATAAATACCACTTGGTGTTTTATAATCATCTGCCCCAGAAGTAATAATACCACTCCACCAAACAATACCATCTCTATCAACAGCATAAAATCTACCATCACTTCCAGGCTCTCTAACAGATACTACAATAAATTCTTGTCCTTTTAAATCTACCTCTTTTATTAAGTTTCCATCATCTGTTAAAATTTTAAATTTTGTTTTGCTAATTGGCTCAACTATATTTGCATTCAAAATTGATATGCTTAAGAGAATTAACATAAATAAAGGCTTAAATTTTTTAAACATTTATTATCCTTTTTGTAAACTTTAATAAGATTGTATCAAAAAAAACTTACTGTTTATATAATTTTAACATTAAATAATGTATAATTTTGTCGCTTTTGAATGATAAGTAGGGATACGCAAGCCGAACGGATTCAAAGCAAGTCTAATGGACTATAAACAATATATTTTAAGGATTTTATTATGAAAAAGTTTTTCTTACTTTTCTTAGCACTTGGTGCTTTTGCATTTGCTGGTGAAGCTGGTGGTGCTGATATGATCAAAGCATACTCAGTAGTTGCTGCTGGTGTTGGTCTTGGTCTTGCTGCACTTGGTGG
>CAYPVY010000036.1:0-10879 GCA_964414305.1 uncultured Nitratifractor sp. | reverse complement strand
CCAGAGGGGCAGATGGGAAATAGTGAAGTTGGACATATGAGTATTGGAAGTGGAAGGGTTTTGTATCAAGATTTGGTTAAAATTTCATTAGCCCTAAAAGATGGTTCATTAGCAAAAAATGAGGCATTAAATGAGGTTTTAAGTAAAAGCAAAGTGCTTCATATTATTGGGCTTATGAGTGATGGTGGGGTGCATTCTCATATTGAGCATATAATTGGTTTAGCAAAGATTGCAAAAGAGCAGGGCAAAAAGGTTTGGTTGCATTTGATAACTGATGGTAGAGATGTATCTCCAACATCTGCCCCAAAATATATAGAAGAGATTGAAAAAATATTAGATGATGATATTAAGATTGCTTCACTTGCTGGAAGATACTATACTATGGATAGGGATAATAGATGGGAGAGAGTAGAAAAAGGCTATAGAGTAATTGTAGAGGCTACTCCAAAAACTTCATTAACTCCAATTGAGTATATTAAACAAAGTTATGAAAATGGTGTTACTGATGAGTTTATAGAGCCAGTTGCATTTGATGAATATGAGGGGGCAAATAGTGGAGATAGCATTGTTATAGCAAACTTTAGAAGTGATAGGGTAAGAGAGATTACAACAGCTCTTGGTGCAAAAGAGTTTGAGCATTTTAGCAGACCTAATAAAGAGTTTAATATAGCTACAATGACTGAGTATGATAAGAGTTTTGATTATCCAACACTTTTTAGAAAAGAGGTTCCTAAAAATACTCTTGCAGAGGTTATTAGCAAAGCAAAACTAACTCAATTACATACTGCTGAGACTGAAAAATATGCTCATGTTACATTCTTTTTTAATGGTGGGGTTGAGGAGCCTTATGAGAATGAGAGTAGAGTTTTGATTCCTAGTCCAAAAGTTGCAACATATGATTTAAAGCCCGAGATGTCAGCTCCAGAAGTTGGTGATGCTGTAGTTAAGGCAATGGATGAGGGATATGATTTTATTGTTGTGAATTTTGCAAATGGTGATATGGTAGGTCATACTGGAAATTATGAAGCAGCTATAAAAGCAGTAGAAACAGTAGATGAACAAATTGGCAAGATTTTGGAAAAATCAAAAGAGAGTGGATATAATATTGTTTTAACTTCTGATCATGGAAATTGTGAAGAGATGGTAGATGAGGAGGGTAATGTTTTAACAAATCATACTGTTGGTGATGTATGGACATTTGTTATCTCTCCAAAAGTAAAGAGATTAAAAGAAAAGGGTGGATTAAATAATATAGCACCAACAATTTTGGAATTGATGGAGCTTGAGATTCCAGAAGAGATGGATGAGAGTTTGATTTTACAATAGTGTGAGGAGTAGAAATGAAATTTAGTGGAAAGAATGTATTAGTAACAGGAGCTAGTCGTGGTATTGGAGCTGAAATAGCAAAAAGATTAGCTGAGTTTGGTTTAAAAGTATGGATAAACTATAGAAGCGGTGAGGCTGAAGCAAATAGTGTTAAAGAGTCTATATTAGCAAATGGTGGCAAGGCTGAAGTAATTGGTTTTGATGTAAGTGATGAAGATGCTTTTGTAGAGGCAATAAAACACATTATAAACGAAGATGGAGAGCTTAGCTATTTGGTAAATAATGCAGGTATTACAAAAGATAAACTTGCAATGCGTATGAAAGTAGATGAGTTTATGGCTGTAATTGAAGCAAATCTAAAATCTGTTTTTATTGGTTGTAGAGAGGCTATTAAGGTAATGAGTAAAAAGAGATTTGGAAGTGTTGTAAATGTAGCTAGTATTGTAGGAGAGACTGGAAATGTAGGGCAAACAAATTACTCTGCAAGTAAAGGTGGAGTTATTGCTATGAGTAAATCTTTTGCTCAAGAAGGGGCTGCAAGGGGTATTAGATTTAATTGCATAACACCTGGATTTATTGCAACTGATATGACAAATGTATTAAAAGATGATGTAAAAGATGCATTTATATCAAAAATTCCATTAGGAAGATTTGGAGAACCAAAAGAGGTAGCTGATGCAGTAGCATTTCTTTTGAGTGATCACTCAAGCTATATTACAGGCGAAACACTTAAAGTTAATGGTGGAATGCTGATGTAAATAATTATAAATCGACAAATATTGTCGATTTTAGTTTTATTTGCAATATTAAAAAAGAACTTAATTAAAATAATCAAAGTAAATATATGAAAATTATTTCCAAAATAGCACCTCTAGAAGTTTCAATCAAAAGAATGCAAAATTCATTAGATTCTATTGATGTTGATATAATTTATAATAAATTAGTAAATCCTGCAAAAAATATATATTGGATAAATATACAATATAAACAAGCTCCAAATTATATATATTCAAATGGCAAAGGTTCATCACCTTTAGCTACAAAGGCTAGTGCTTTAGGTGAGTTTATAGAGAGATTATCTACAAATAACTATTTTAATGATTTCTTTTTGGGGGATAGAACCTTTTTTTATGATCAAAAAGAGTTTGACATCAATAGCTATGTTTTACCTGATAGATTAGAAGAGATTTATAATTTAGATGGAGAATTAGAAAATATTAACTTGATAGATTTTAATAGTTCTAGAGTAGATAAAATAATTTCTTTACCATTTAAGAGTGATATTACTAATGAGGTAGTTGAATTTCCATATGCAATTTTGCAAAATTTATATGCAAGTAATGGAATGGCTGCAGGAAATAGTGTGGTAGAGGCAAAAGTTCAAGCTTTGAGTGAGATATTTGAAAGATTTGTTAAAATAGAGTCTATAAAAAAATCTTACTCTTTGCCACAAATTCCAAATGATATAATAGATGAGTTTTCATATATAAAAGATGGAATTGATACTTTAAAAGAAAAAGGCTATATAATAAAGCTCTTAGATGCCTCTTTAGGTGGGGTTTTCCCCGTGGTTGCTATATCTTTAATTAATCAAAAGAGTGGCTCTATGATTTTATCATTTGGCTCTCACCCTATTTTAGAAGTTGCTTTGCAAAGAGCTTTAAATGAACTCTTACAAGGAAGAGATATAAAAGGTTTTAGTGATATATCTAGAGTTACTTTTGATGATAGTGATGTTGTTAATGAATTAAATATAGAGTCTCATTTTATTGATTCTAATGGTATTATTGGAGCTAAAAGTTTAAATAAAAATAGAGACTTTGAGTATTGTTTATGGGATTATAATGGTAAGAGTATAGATGATGAATATAACTTTTTGGTTAATATTTTAAAGAGTATAGATAAAGATTTATTTGTTAGAGAGTATAGTTATTTAGGATTTGATAGTGTGCAAATTATAGTTCCTAATTTTAGTGAGATATACCCAATTGATGATTTGATTTTTAATAATATAAATAGAGGTAAATTTGTAAGGGATAGGATTTTGAATTTTAAGACTTTATCTGAAAATGAAATAGAGCTTTTGATTGAGGATTTAGATGAATTTGAAAATATAGATGTTGGTAAATTAATAGGAGTGATATTTAAAGATAGTTTTACTCTCGATGAGTTTAGAGCTCAACTATATTTAATGCTTGGAGCCTATAAAGAGGTATATGAGATTTTAAAAGATAGTAGTGATAAAATTAAATATATAATTTCTCAATTGGCTTTTATGGTATATGAGGAGTTGGAGTGGAGTGATTATGAGGATTCATTGATAGAGCTTTATGGAGAGAATGACTTAAGAAAAGCAGCTAATATATTTAATTTAAAGAGCTTTTTTATTGATATGGATTTTTCTAGTGAATATATCAATATTTTAAATTTGTATGATAGCTTAGATAAGAAAAAGAGGATTGTTTAGTGAAAATACTTCTTCTTGAAGATGATAGATTGTTTAATGAAACATTGAGTGATTTTTTAGAAGATAGTGGCTTTGAGGTAGATAGTGTATTAGACCCTTATAGTGCATATGATTTAACATACAAAAAAAGATATGATATATATTTATTTGATATAAATTTGCCATTTGAAGATGGTATTAGTGCATTATCATCATTAAGAGATAGTGGAGATAATACACCAACAATATTTATAACCTCTAGAGAGGATAAAGACTCTTTAGTTAGAGGCTTTAGAAGCGGTGCAGATGATTATATTAAAAAACCTTTTGATTTAGATGAATTGTTACTTAGAATTAATGCTATATTAAAAAGAGATAAAAAATTTGAAGATAAAATAGAGTTGGCATCTCTTAGAGTAGATTTAAACAAAAGAAAAGTTTATATAGATAATAAAGAGATTAATATTACTACAAAACCATATGAGCTTTTGTTATATCTTATACAAAATGATAATAGAGTAGTTGAGTATGATGAGTTATATAAGAAGCTTTGGAGTGATGATGAGGTTAGTTATGCATCTTTGAGAGTTTATATAAGTGAGTTAAAGGGGTATTTAGGAAGTGCACTTGAGAATATAAGAGGTGTTGGGTATATATTTGATAGTAGTAAATTAAAATGAAGTTGATATTTTTATTATTATATTCTATTTTAGTTATTATTGAAATTGTTATATTTTATATTTTAAATATAGAATACTCTATGCTTATTGCTTTAATTGTAACAATATTTAGTGCTTTATTGTTTGGTTATATTTTGTATGATTTTATAAATGAGCAAAAGAGTCATCAAGATAAGGTATTAGAACATATAGTGCAAGAGACACTTCATGAAATAAATCTACCAATAAATACAATAGAAGCAAATATAAATATGCTTATAAAAAGCCTAGAAAACCAAAAAGATATCAAAAAAGCAAAAAGGGTGAATCAAGCATTAGATAGATTAAAAAGATTATATCAGCAGTTAAGTTACAATATCAAAAAAGAGATTTTAGATATCGAAGAAGATATTGTTAATTTAGAAGAGATTGTCAAAGATAGGGTAAGCTATTTTAGAGAATTTAATAGAAACAATTTTATTATTGATACAAAACCTTTAATAATTAAAATAGATAAAATTGGTTTAGAACAAGCTATAGATAATATTTTAGAAAATGCTATGAAATATTCAGATAAAAATAGTGATATAATTGTAAAAATTGATAATGATAGATTGATTATAAAAGATTTTGGTATAGGGATTGAACAAGATGAATTATCTTTGATATATCAAAGATATTATCAAAGCAATTCACTTAAAAAAGGTGATGGAATAGGGCTTAGCATAGTAAAAAATTTTTGTGATAGAAATAAAATAGCTTTAAATATTAAGTCAAAAAAAGGTTTTGGAACTAAGGTAATATTTGATTTTAAGAATAAAAAAATGCAACAAAATTAATTTAGATTTAACAAATTATTTATAATTTTACCTCTTTTTAACGATTTTTAGCTATACTTATTTCATATTTTATAAGGAGTCAAAATGGCAGTTTTAGATGAAGTAAAAGAAGTTGTAGCAGAGCAATTAGGAGTAAATGTAGATGATATTAAAGAAGAGTCAAAGTTCGCTGAAGATTTAGGTGCAGATAGCCTAGATGTAGTTGAGCTTGTAATGGCACTTGAAGAAAAATTTGATATTGAAATACCTGATGAAAGTGCAGAAAAAATTACAACAGTTGCTGATGCTGTAAAATTCATCGAAGAGGCTAAGGCTTAATTTATTTTCCCCATTTGGGGGTAAAGATTAGAGAGCTTAAGTTTAAGTTTTGTAATCTTTAAATTTCTTTTAGGAGTAGCCGTGAGAAGGGTAGTAGTTACTGGTTTGGGAATGATAAATAGCTTGGGGCATGATAAAGATAGCTCATTTGATGCAATAATTTCTGGAAAATGTGGAATAGATAAAATAACTATCTTTGACCCTTCTAAATTTTCTGCTCAGATAGCTGCAGAGGTAAAAGATTTTGATCCTACAACAATAATGGATGCAAAAGAGGTAAAGAAGGCTGATAGGTTTATTCATTTTGGTCTAAAAGCTGCACTAGAAGCTATGAATGATGCAAAAATAGATGATAGCATAGATAGAGAGAGATTTGGTGTTAGCTCAGCTTCCGGAATTGGAGGATTACCTACAATTGAAAAGAACTCTTTAGTATGTGAGACAAGAGGTCCTAGAAGAATATCTCCATTTTTTATACCATCAGCACTTGCAAATATGTTAGGAGGATTTGTTTCTATTGCACAAGATTTAAAAGGTCCAAACCTTAGCTCAGTAACTGCTTGTGCTGCTGGAACTCATGCAATTTGTGAAGCGGCTAAAACAATTATGTTGGGTGGTGCTGATGCAATGCTTGTTGTAGGTGCAGAGAGTGCTATATGTCCTGTTGGTATTGGTGGTTTTGCTGCGATGAAAGCACTATCAACTAGAAATGATGACCCAAAAAGTGCTTCAAGACCATTTGATAAAGATAGAGATGGTTTTGTAATGGGTGAGGGTGCTGGAGCTTTAGTTTTAGAAGAGTATGAGAGTGCAAAAAAAAGAGGTGCAAAAATATATGCAGAGTTAGTAGGTTTTGGTGAGAGTGGTGATGCAAATCATATTACCACACCTACTACTAGTGGACCTCTTAGAGCTATGAAGGCTGCTATGCAAATGGCTGGTAACCCAAAGTTAGACTACATTAATGCTCATGGAACTTCTACTCCAATTAATGACAAAAATGAAACTGAAGCAATAAAAGAGCTTTTGGGTGGAAAAGAGAATTGCCCACCTGTTAGTTCTACGAAAGGTCAAATTGGGCACTGCTTGGGTGCTGCTGGTTCAATAGAAGCAGTTATATCTATAATGGCTATGGATAAAGGAATTATACCTCCAACAATTAACTATAACACACCAGATGAGAATTGTGATTTAGATTATGTTACAGAAGGTGCAAGAGAGGCTGAATTAAATTGTGTAATGAGTAACTCTTTTGGCTTTGGTGGAACAAATGGAGTAGTAATTTTCAAAAAGTATCAAGGATAAAATTTAATGGCAACCTATCTTGACTTTGAAAAGTCTATAGAAGAGATACAACACTCAATTGAAACTGCAAAAGCAAAAGGAGATAGTGCTGCAGTTGAAATATTAGAAAAAGATTTAGACAAAGAGGTAAAAAAAGTTTTTGGAAACCTAAATGATTATCAAAAACTTCAATTAGCAAGACATCCTGATAGACCATATGCTCTAGATTATATTAGAGAGATTATGGAAGATGGTCAAGAGATTCATGGCGATAGAACTTTTAGAGATGATGCAGCAATTGTTTGTTATCTTGGATGGATAGATGGTGAAAAGACTTTAGTTGTTGGAGAGCAAAAGGGTAGAGGAACCAAAAATAAATTAAAAAGAAACTTTGGTATGCCACATCCTGAAGGATATAGAAAGGCTCTAAGAGCTATTAAGTTAGCAGAAAAATTTGATATTCCAGTATTAATGTTTATTGACACACCAGGTGCATATCCAGGTATTGGGGCTGAGGAAAGAGGTCAAAGTGAAGCAATCGCAAGAAATCTTTTTGAATTATCTGATGTCAAAGTCCCTTTGGTTTCTATAGTAATTGGAGAAGGTGGAAGTGGAGGTGCTTTGGCAATTGGTGTAGCTGATAAATTAGCTATGATGAGATACTCTGTATTTTCTGTTATATCTCCTGAGGGTTGTAGTGCAATTTTATGGAATGACCCAAGAAAAGTAGAACAAGCTACAAAAGCTCTCAAAATTACTCCAGATGCATTAAAAGAGCATAATTTAATTGATGATATAATTGATGAGCCACTCATTGGAGCTCACAGAGATAAAAAATTAGCAGCAAAAGTTGTTAAAGATTATTATCTAAAATCTTTAAAAGAGCTAAAGGCTCTACCAAAAGAGAAATTAGTTCAAAAGAGATATGAAAAGTTAATATCAATTGGTTCATATAACGAGTTAAAATAAAGTGTATTTAGTCGATATTGGCAATAGATTTGCTCATATATTTCATGATAATAGCGTTGTAGATGTTAGTTATGATGAGCTTTTCTCAAAATATATAAATAAAACCATATACTATATAAATGTAAATCCTAATTTAACAAACAAATTAATGTCTATATCTAATTGGGTAGATTTGGCACCTTTTATAAAAATAGATGGTGAATATGAGGGAATGGGAGTTGATAGAAAGGCTCTTTTATTAAGTAGAGGCGATGGCATTTATATTGATGCTGGTAGCGCGATAACTATTGATATAAAAGAGAATAATAAATTTATTGGAGGCACTATACTCCCTGGAATTTGGAGAGTTAAGAGTTGTTATGAAGATATATCTCCTCGTTTAAAAATAGATAATTTATCTTCTGTAGATTTAAATACTCTTCCAAAAACAACAAAAGATGCATTAAATTATGGTATTATTGCACCTATTATATTTTTGGTAAAAAGTATAAATAAAAAAGATTTTGATATCTATTGCACTGGTGGAGATGGTAATATTTTGGCTTCAAATTTGGATGCTAAGTATGACAAATTTTTAGTTTTTGAGGGTATGAAAAAAGTTATTAAGGAGTATTTATGCTAACTATTGCATTGCCTAAGGGTAGAATTGCTGAAGATACAATGAATATTATGGCAAATATTTTTAATCAAGAGTTTAAGTTTGAAAATAGAAAACTTATTTTAGAGAGTGGTAATTTTAGATTTTTAAATGTTAGAAATCAAGATGTTCCAACATATGTTGAGCATGGTGCTGCAGACTTAGGGGTAGTTGGATTAGATGTAATTACAGAAAAAAATTTAGATATTGTAGATTTGCTAGATTTAGAGATAGGAAAATGTAGAGTTTGTATAGGTATAAAAAAATCAGATGAGTTAGATTGGAGCAGACCAGATATCAAGATTGCAACAAAGATGGTAAATATTACTAAAAACTATTTTGCAAGTAAAGCAGTTGGAGTAGAGGTAATAAAGCTTTATGGTTCAATAGAATTAGCTCCTTTAGTTGGCTTATGCGATGCAATAGTAGATATAGTAGAGACTGGTGAGACAATGAGAGAAAATGGCTTGAAAGTTGCAGAGACTATTATGGAATCTTCAGTGCATTTAGTAGCAAATAAAAATAGCTTTTTTGAGAAAAAGAGTGAAATTTTAGAACTTTATTTTAAACTTAAAGAGGCAATAGATAGTGGCTCAAAGCAATAGTATAGATTCCTTAAATTTATATGCCAAAATTGAAGACCTCCTAGGTATAAAAGAGTATTCTCCTAAACTATATAGTTACTATTTTAATATTTTAGATAAAATAAAATTTAATTCTTTGCTTGATATTGGTTGTGGTGGTGGAGAGTTTTTGCTGGAAGTAAAAAATAGATACAAAATAGATGATTTATTAGGCGTAGATAAAAGCTCATATATGGT
The DNA here is from genome assembly GCA_964414305.1 of uncultured Nitratifractor sp. Lineage (GTDB taxonomy): Bacteria > Campylobacterota > Campylobacteria > Campylobacterales > Sulfurovaceae > JAADEQ01. The sequence continues at coordinate 1,580 of CAYPVY010000036.1, read as the reverse complement.
TAAGAGTGCTAAGAAGTTGGGGTTGAATGTAGTTTTAGGAGAGATTAGCGATATAAATAGAGAGTTTGATGTAGCAACAGCTACTTTTGATATGATAAATTATTTAACACCCCAAGAGTTTATTGATTTTTTTGAAAAAATGAAATCTATCGTAAAAGAAAATGGCTTTTTTATATTTGATGTAAATAGTGAATATGGATTTGAAGAAGTTGCAGTTGGAAATTTTGTGGCTGAGGATGAAGATAGATTTTTAACAATTGAGAGTTTTTATGAAGGTGGAGAGTATGAATCTATATTTACACTTTTTGAAAAAATAAATAGCTGTTATAGTAAAAGCAAAGATACAATAAAACAATATTATTATAGTGAAACATTTTTTGAACTTCTTGGTGGATGGAAGCTAGTAGAGAAGCTTCCAATAAATTTATATGGTTTTGAAAAATATGACAAGGAGATTTATATCTTAAAACATATAAAGAATTAGAGGTAAAACCTCAAATAAATTTTTGTGATATTAAATTAAGAGGTAAATTAACCTCTTATTAGAATATTAAGGCTTATATATAACACCTATATTTGCAGTTCCAATGCTATCTAGAGTGGAAGCATCAGATATTTTTTTGCTAGAAGACATTATTTGAGTATAATCAGCAAATACTGATAGTTGGTCTGTTATATCATAGCTTCCTCCAGCTCCATATTGAAAACCGCCTTCTTTTGTATTTTTACCCATAAAATCTATACTTGTTACACCATAACCAAGAAGAGCGTATAGTGTAAAATTATCCATTTTAGCTTGAGGTTTAAGATAAATAGCTGCATTAGTTAAACTAATTGGTTTATGATCTTTAATCTCATAATCAGACATAGCTTGAGTTAAACGACCTTCTATAGATAAATAATCATTTACTTCAACACCAGCTAAAACCATACCAGTTGTAGAGCTATCACTACCACCCCATTTTAAAATTTTATCAGCAGATTTGTGTGTAGTTTGGTTGATTTTGTCATATTGACAACCACCACATACTTTTGCTTGACTATTAACAGATGCTGTTGATGTTCCTAAACCACCACCTACATAAGGTTTAATAGAAGAAGAAGTTGGTTTAATTTCAGAAACAGCTGGTTCAACTGGTTCTGGAACATCAGCAACTGCTGGTTCAACTGGCTCAACATCTGGTTCTGGAGTAGGCACAAATGGACCCCCAGCAAAAAGTGTTGAGCTAGTAAGTAGCACAATACTTAAAATTTTAGATACTCTTTTCATTTCATCCACCTTTTAAATTGTTTGAAAAGCTTTAATTGGCTCTAAAATTATTTACTTAGAGCAACTTTTTGCTATTCCTATAGATGAATTATACTTTACATTAACTAATATGAAGCTTAAATTAAAAAATATGAATATAAAAAAGTGTAAATTTTTGTAGCAATATATGTCAATTAGCAATTATTATTGCATAAAATGATTTAAATTATACTTATTTAAATAAAAAATTTTTTTTAATTTTTTTGCTAAAAGCTTAGGAATAGAGCCTTTAAGAGTATAAAATATACTTTTTCTTAAGCTTTTTTTTAAA
>CAYPVY010000035.1:0-11111 GCA_964414305.1 uncultured Nitratifractor sp. | reverse complement strand
TTGAAGGTAAAAAAGATAAAGATATCTTAAAAGAGTTGGCAAAAATTGCAAAAATAAAAAAGTAAAGTTATGAGTTAAAATATTTTGGTTTTGCTATTTTGAAAAGAGAATATATTTATTTCTCGTAAAGAAAGATGTATTTTTATCTTTTGGCTAATTGTTTTGTTAATTGAAAGAGTATTTATAGTGATTGTAGTCTAATGATACTATTTATATATTTTATATTAATAAAAGGATATGAGTAAAAATTATAGAATATATCATTTTACCAAAGAGGCAAAATGATATGGTTTATATCTATTTTAAAGCATCTTTTGCAGCTTGAGCAATTTTTGCAAAACTTTCTGGTTCATTCATAGCCATATCAGCAAGTATTTTTCTATCTAGTTCAATATTTGCTAATTTAAGACCATGCATAAGGCGAGAGTAGCTAATATCATTTAATCTTGCAGCTGCATTAATTCTAATAATCCATAGCTTTCTAAACTCTCTTTTTTTCTGTTTTCTATCTCTATAAGCATAAACTAATGAGCGCTCTAATTGCTCTTTTGCTTTTCTAAAATGTTTTCTTCTACCGCTATAAAAACCTCTTGCTTGTTTTAAAAGTTTTTTATGTCTTCTTCTTCTTACAAATCCTGTTTTTACTCTCATTTATTTTCCTTTCTTCTTTACCGTAAATTTTTTTAATTTCGGTGTTAGCATAAGCTAAACTTGCCCAAATATGGGGAGTCTCACCTAAAGTTGGATAGTTAAACTATCATCTCTTTTATATTTTTAGCATCAACTTTATCAACATATTTTGCTTTTCTCATTTTTCTATGATGCTTACCATCTACTTTAGTTAAAATATGGCTTCTATACGCTGTTCCGCGTTTAATTTTGCCACTTTTTTTAACCTTAAAGCGTTTAACAGCACCTTTTACGCTCTTCATTTTTGGCATAAGATATCCTTTCATTAGTTTTCATTTTCTTAAATATGAGATAGAAAATGTGCGAAATTATATCGAAATAATATTTAAACTCTATTGCTTTGTATCAAAAAAGTATTTTTTTATTTCGGCTTTTGTTTCAAATGGAGTAACAATATACTCTTTATTATCTATTTGGACAATATACTCTTTATTTTTTTGAGATTTGCCATAGCTTATTGCAATTTTAGCCGCTAAAGCTTTCTCTTCATTAGTTGCATTTTTATTTATTAGATTATATGGTCCAGGTATTGGTAGTTTAAAACTAATGTAATTTGGATGATTTATGCTTTTTAGAGCTTCATTATCTTCTTGATGTCTGCCAACAACTAATTTTGCACCATCTGGTAATCTAAAATGTCTGCCATATTTTAATAAATCAATAGCCTCAACACTAAAATCTTCATACTCTATAAACTCTTTTATTTTTTGACTATATACAGCCTCAGTTAAAAGGCATCCTCCACCTGGTGATTCATAATCATCCCAGCCAAACTCTTTAGCCATTTTTAGTTGTCTCTCTCTATTTCTACCGCTAATATCAAGTAGTTTATCTCTATCTACCCAACCTTTTAATTCAGGTTTTGTTGGCTCTAATAGTTTTGCACTAAGTGGACGAAGAAGCAAATTATCTTCATCTTGAGCCAATTTTTTAACATGTTCTAAGGCATCTTTTCTTTGGCTCATTGGTCTTTGACCAAGGACTTCACCAGTTATTAAAAATGATGCATCTATATCTTGCATTATCTTTTTTGCTATTTTAAACATATAACCATGGCAATCAATGCAGGGGTTGAAATTTTTTCCATATCCATACTTTGGACTAAATAATATATCTTGAATATATTGCTCTCTTACATCAACTATCATCAAATCAGCACCAGCCATATTAGCTCTTTTTTTTAGCTCTTTGCTTTTATCTTTTGTGCCTCCAAAACCAATATTTATATGAAGTGCTGTAACATCAATATTTTGGTCATTTATTAATTTAATGGCTAACATACTATCTAAGCCACCACTAAATAGCGAAACTGCTTTCATATGGAATTAACTCTCCTTTTTTTATTCTTGGAAGTATATCTACTTTTATCTTCCTAATTAAATAGCTTTTTTTAGTAAAGTCTAAATCTCTTCTTTGTTGTAACTCTTTTAGTTTTAGTTTATAGTATATCTCAAGTTCCTTTAATATTTGTGCTTTGAACTCATCTTCATTTAAAATTGGAATATTTTCATCTATATCTATGCCTCTTAGTATTGGGTCATCTAAATTTCCACTAGCAAGATTTCTAAATGCACTCTCATAACTTTTTGCAAAATGAAAATCTAAAATATTTAATATTTCATCTATAAGATTTGGTTTGTTAAGTAGAGTTTTTAATATAGCCTCCCATGCAGGGTCTTTTTGTAGGGATTGCTCATTTTTTATACTCTTTTTTGACTCTTTTGATTTGGATATAAAGTATGCAGGTGCAACTCCAAGTAACCTAGCAGCTTCTATTGCAAAAACTTCTCTTACTACTTCACTTAAGGTTTGAAGATAATTTTTGGTTTCATTTATTGCCTTTTGTAACTCATAAGGATTTTTTATATTATAATTATTTTTTATCTGTTCTATCACAAATATTGGCAAAGATACTCCACTATGAAGTATGCTATTTAATTCATCTATATCTCCTTGTGCTACCATATCTGCTGGGTCTTTACCATCTGGAAAAAGCACTACACTTCCTTCAAAACCAGATGCACTAAGCATTTTTGAAGCCTTTAAAGCAGCATTTATTCCAGCTTTATCTCCGTCATATGCAAGTATTATTTTTGGTTCACCCTTTCTTAGTATTGGTATATGCTCATTTGTTAGAGCTGTTCCAAGAGTTGCAACACTATTTGTAAATCCTGCTTGATGAAGCATAATAACATCCAGATAGCCCTCAGTTACAATAATCTCTTTTTTTTCATAAATAGATGATTTTGCTATATAGTATCCATAAAGAAGTCTTGATTTATTAAATAGTTTTGTTTGTGGGGAGTTTATATATTTTGCTGGGTGGTTGGTTAGAGTTCTGCCCCCAAATCCTACAATTGCTCCAGCACTATTATAAATTGGAAAAGTTACTCTTTGGGTTAATCTAACATAATAATCTCCATTATCTCCTTTTGCTAATACTCCAGCTTCTAAAGCTTTTGGATATGGTATTTGATGAGATTTTAGAGTCTCAAATACCTCTTTTGCATCTCCTACATATCCTATTCCAAAATGTTCAATTGATTTTAGGCTTATTCCTCTTTTTTTTAAATAATCCATTGCAAAATCATTTTTATATAATGCCTCTTTGTATCTATTTTGCAAGATTTCTAAAACCCTTCTTGCATCAGAGCTATTGTTGGCACTTTTGGTATATGATAGAGGAATATTATAAGTAGAGGCTAACTTCTCTATAGCTTCAGGATAGCTAAGTTTTTCATACTCCATAACAAATTTTATAGAGTCTCCACCAATCCCGCAGCCAAAACAGTGAAATATCTGTTTTTGAGGGCTAACTACAAAGCTTGGAGTTTTCTCACCATGAAATGGGCAATTTGCTTTATAATTTGCTCCACTCTTTTTTAGTTCTATATAGCTTCCTATAACATCAACAATATCAATAGAAGTTTTTAATCTTTCAATTGAGCTATTATCTATCATCAATATTATTATATCTTAATTTTTTATTATTTAAATTTATTAACTAAATTATAATTTTTATGATATAATAATACATATTTTTAACATAAGGAGCCGTAATGGATTTTGGTGATTTAATAAAAATGGGTGCTAGTATGATTCAAAATAGTAGCAATGAGAGCACAAGTGGACTCGATGTAGATTCTATAAGTGATGCTTTAGGCTCTATTTTTGGTTCAAATGATGGTGAGGGTGGCTTAGATTTAAGTTCAATTATTTCAAATGTTACAAATGGTGATTTAGGAGAGACTATTGCATCTTGGATTGGTAGTGGTGAGAATGCACCAATCGAGCCAGATAAAGTTAGTGAATTAGTAGGTGAAGATAAAGTTCAAGAGTTTGCTCAAAAATTAGGAGTAGATGTAGATACTGCAAAAGATGAGTTAGCAAATGTATTGCCAAATTTAGTAGATAAAGCTACAAATGAAGATAGTTCACTTGCTAGTAATTTGCTTGAAAAAGTTGGCGGTTTAGATGGTTTAATGGATTTAGCAAATAAATTCTTCAAAAGCTAATATTGTAGGCATTTTGCCTACACTAAAATAAACTTTTAACTACACTTAGATATAATCAAATAAAAAGTATTTTAATGGGTGCATTTCTTCCAAATTATAATGATCCAATTGTTAGTATATTGTTGTTACTTGGTTTGATATTTGCTGTATCTATGATATCATACCTCTTTAGTATATGGAAACAAGAACAAAAACAAAAAGAGATATTAAAGTTTTTAAAAAATTTTGAATCAAATGAGTGTATATTTGATGATGATAAAATTAAATTTGAAGAGGGTATGAAAAAACCTCTTTTTCTTTTGGCATTATCTTATGAGAAGAGCGGAGAGTATTCAAAAGCAATAAATTTATACTCATACCTACTAAAGCATACAAATGATAATTCGATACTTAAAAATTTAGCAAACTCTTATTATAAAGCTGGTTTTTTAATGAGATCTGTAGATATATATAAAGAGATTTTAAGATCTACGCCAAGAGAGATAGATATATTATATAAGCTTGAGTTTTTGTATGAGCAATTAAGAGAGTATGATAAGGCAAAAGAGGTTATTGATATTTTAGAGTTTTTAAATCAAGATGTATATAAACTAAAGATAGATATCAAGTTACAACAAATTCTAAGGTCTAATAAAGATTTAGATAGTAAAAGTGAAGAGATAGTTAAGCTTTTAGAAAATAATCCATTTAGATGGGTTGTTTTAAGAGAGCTTTTTAAGATAAATCCTATAAAAGCTTGGGAGTATTATGAAGATAGTGAATTTGAAAAATTAGTTGATATACTATATAAATTAGATATAGTAAAAATTAATTTAGATATAATTTCAAAATATAATAGATTAAAGAAGTTGTATTATATTAATGGTTTATATAATAAAGAGTTTGAAAATAGTAAGACAATTTTTGCTTTAGATCTATTAGCTAGTGCTAAAAAAAATGGATTTGAAGATGGAGATTTGAGTTTTAAGTATATTTGTTCTAAATGTAAAAGTAGTTATCCGCTTATGAAATATAGGTGTCCAAACTGCCATAGCGTTTATAGTTTTGCAATTGAAGTAATAGTAGAAAAGAGGTTAAATGAAAGAGGTTACACTCTATAGTGATGGCTCAAGCTTGGGTAATCCCGGACCAGGCGGATGGGGAGTGATATTAGATTATAAAGGCAATATTAAAGAGCTTAGTGGAGGTGAGAGTAATACAACAAATAATAGAATGGAATTAAAAGCAGTAATAGAGGGTTTGAAGCAACTTAAAGAGCCTTGCAAGGTAGAGGTTGTAACTGATAGTAGCTATGTTGCTAATGCTATTAATAGTTGGCTTGAAGGATGGGTGAAAAAAGAGTTTAAGAAGGTAAAAAATGTTGATTTATGGAAAGAGTATTTAGAGGTATCAAAACCTCATAAAATTAAAGCAACTTGGGTAAGAGGTCATAGTGGGCATCCTCAAAATGAGAGGTGTGATAGCTTAGCAGTTGCAGAAGCTAAAAAGTATCAAAAGGAGATATAGATGGAAGATTTATCCACTTTGGAAGATTCTATAGGTTATATATTTAATGATAAGCAGTTGATTATTGAGGCTTTAACTCATAAAAGTTTTAAGAAGCCTTACAATAATGAGCGGCTAGAGTTTTTGGGTGATGCAGTTTTGGATTTGATAGTTGGAGAGTATTTGTATAATAAGTTTCCAAATAGTGATGAGGGGACATTATCTAAGATAAGAGCTTCATTAGTTAATGAAGGAGGGTTTGCTAAGTTAGCAAAATCTTTAAATTTAGGAGATTATCTATTTTTGTCTACAGCTGAAGAGAATAATAAAGGTAGAAGCAAAAAATCTTTATTATCAAATGCTTTTGAAGCATTAATGGGTGCAATATATCTTGAAGCAGGGTTAAATAAATGCAAGGAGATTACTATAAGATTATTAGAAGCAAACTATCCAAAAATTGATTTGGATAGTTTATGCAAAGATTATAAAACTGCTTTGCAAGAGTTAACTCAGGCAACACATGGAACAACACCAACATATACGCTAATTGGAGCTAGTGGACCAGACCATGATAAGATATTTGAAGTTGCAGTATTGCTTGAAGAAAAAGAGCTTTCTCGTGCAAAAGGAAAGAGTAAAAAAGAGGCTCAACAAGATGCAGCAAAGATTGCCTTAGAAAAATTAAGGAGCAATTGTGAATAGCTTTGGGATAAAGTTTAGAGTTACTACCTTTGGGGAGTCTCATGGAAAAGCTATAGGTTGTGTAGTAGATGGTGTTCCTGCAGGTTTGAAAATAGATGAAGATTTCATACAAAATGAACTTGATAGAAGAAGACCTGGTCAAAGCAAACTAACTACTGCTAGAAAAGAGAGTGATAAGGTAGAGATTTTATCTGGTGTTTTTGAAGGGTTAAGCACTGGGACTCCAATTGCTATGGTGATTTTTAATGAAAATCAAAAGAGTAGAGATTATAAAAATATTAAAGATATCTTTCGTCCAGGTCATGCAGATTTTACCTATTGGCATAAGTATGGCATAAGAGATTATAGGGGAGGGGGTAGAAGTAGTGCAAGAGAGACTGCAGCTAGGGTTGCTGCTGGTGCTATTGCAAAAATGATGTTAAAAGAGATTGGTGTTGAGGTAAAGGCTGGTATTTTAGAAATAAATGGCATTGTTAGTGAAGATAGAGATTATGATTTTGCAATGAAAAGTGAGATTAAGAGCTTAGATAGAAATGTTCAAGATGCCCAGATTGAAGCAGTTATGAAAGCTAAAAAATCTCATGATTCAGTTGGTGGTGCTGTTTTGGTAGAGGCATTTAATGTTCCTATTGGTTTAGGAGAGCCACTTTATTATAAGCTGGATGCAACTTTGGCTTCAAATTTAATGGGTATAAATGCAGTAAAGGCTGTTGAGATTGGAGATGGGATTGAGAGTGCTAGAAAACTAGGTAGTCAAAATAATGATTCAATAACAAAAGATGGTTTTGTTAGCAATCATAGCGGTGGTATTTTGGGTGGAATTAGCAATGGTGATACCATAAGTGCAACTGTTTGGTTTAAGCCAACACCTTCAATATTTAAAGAGCAAACAAGTTTAAATATATATGGAGAAGAGATAAGCTATAAATTAGAAGGTAGGCATGATCCATGTGTTGCAATAAGAGGTGTTGTAGTGTGTGAGGCTATGATGGCTTTGACTTTAGCAGATATGATGCTATTAAATTTAAGCTCAAAGATAGATTATATCAAAAAGGTTTATAGTTAATCTATCTTGGTTCAATTTGTAATTCATTATCTTTAAGATACATTCTTATTGGAAGAGGAGGCTCATTCTTGCTAAAATTAATTAATTTATTGATTAATTCATCTATATCTTTTTGTGGGACTCCAGCGTCTTGAAGATAGTATCTATACCCCTCTAAATCATCTGGTTTTAAAGCCCGTCTATCAATTAGTATAAATTCTTGAGTATGCAATAAAAGAGCTTTGGTATCTATAGGAATATGATAAACGAATGGTTCAAGCTTGTCAATAATATTAGGTGATGGAGGTGTAGTAAAATTTTCATTAAATAATGGAGTATGGTATGAATCAATATTAAAATCTAAAATACGAGTAATAGAATATTCTTTGCTATCAAACTCTTTGTGGGCATAGTAGCCACCCCATACCAAATCAAAATCTAAATGCATTTTATTCCTTTTTTATAAGAATTATACAATTATATTCTTAATAAATCCATAAAATAGGGTTAATTAGCCTTCGTATCTTGAACCATCTATATAATTTAAAATAAAATATCCAGCAATTGTAAATATTGGAATTAAGAAGATTTGCCAATATAGCTTATCTTTTATTATATAATAAATTAATGCAATATAACAAAGTAAAATAGCTAACAAATGTATAAAAAATAAAGGAGCAATTACTTTGGTTAAAATATATCCACTATAACCACTCATAAGTATATAGCCAAATAGAACGATTGCTATAATACTCTTTTTGAGGTTTTTTCTTTTTTTATATTCTAGAAATATTATTGCAACAGTAATTATTGTAAGTATAATTACTCTTCCCATTTTATAATCTCTCTAAAACTTCAATACCTAAAATATCTAAACTAACTTTTATAGCATTTGCAGTTGCTTTTGCTAAGATTAATCTAGAGTTTCTCTCTTCTTTGTTAACTCCATCTTTTAGTATAGGATTTTTCTCATAAAATCTCATAAATAGTGTAGCTAATTCATATAAATAGTTTGTAATTAGATGTGGCATTGCTTCTGTATATGCTCTATTTAATATATCTTCTAGGCTTAATACTTTTAAAGCTAAGCGTCTTTCAAGTTCATCACTTAATATTGGTTTTTTAGGTTCAAACTCTCCAGCTTTATTTAGTATAGAGTTTATTCTTGCATATGCATATTGCATATATAAAGCTGTATTACCATCAAGGCTTAGCATTTTATCCCAGTCAAAAATATAGTTTGATTGGCGATTTATAGATAAGTCAGCATATTTTAGTGAACCTATACCTACAGCTTTTGCTATCTTTTCTAATTCATTATCATCATATTCATTTGCTCTACTAATTACTGCTTTTGCCCTATTGATTGCTTCATCAATCAAATCTTTTAGCTTTATTGTCTCTCCACTTCTTGTTTTAAATGGACGACCACTTTTATCTAGCATCATACCAAATGCAATATGCTCTAATATAGTATCTTCTTTTACAAAACCAGCTCTTCTTGCAGTTTCAAATACTTGTTTGAAGTGTTCTGATTGTCTAGCATCTACTACATAAGATACTCTTTTTGCTCCAAGCTCTTGAACTCTATATTTAATTGCTGCTAAATCAGTAGTAGCATATAGATATCCACCATCAGCTTTTTGCACAATTAGCGGATTATCACTATCTTCAAAAAATATACATTTAGCTCCTTGGCTCTCTTTTGCTATATTTTTATCTTCTAGCTCTTTTACAATTTGTGCTAAATATTCATTATATGCACTCTCTCCTCTTACATTTTCATTTGTAAGCTTAACATTTAGTGCATCATAAATCTCTTGAGCATGTTGGAGGGATTTATCTATGAAACTTTTCCAAAGCTTTAGAGTCTCTTCATCTCCACTTTGAAGTTTTACAACATTTAATCTACTCTTATTTGCAAACTCTTCACTCTCATCAAATCTTTGTTTTGCCTCTTTGTAAAATTGTTCTAAATCGCTAAGTTTTGCATCAACACTAGCTCCACTCTCTTCAAAGTAGGCTACTAGCATTCCAAATTGTGTTCCCCAATCGCCAATATGGTTTTGGCGAATTACATCATCTCCTAAGAACTCAAAAAGATTAGCAATAGAGTCTCCAATAATTGTTGAACGAAGATGCCCAACATGCATCTGTTTTGCCATATTTGGACTAGAGTAATCAACTACTACTTTTATAGGATTATCTCTTTTTTCTACTCCTGCTCTATCATCTAGAGCTTTAGTTAAATTATCTTCTAAAAACTCTTTATTTATTGTTAAGTTAATAAAGCCTGGTCCTGCTATCTCAACTTTACTAAATATTGGATTATCCTCTATCTCTTTTGCAATTTGTTGAGCTATCTCTCTTGGAGGTTTTTTTAACTCTTTTGCTAGTGGCATTGCACCATTATATTGAAAGTCGCCAAATTCTGCTTTTGTTGCTTCACTAACAGATGCATCTTTATTGATATCAATGGATTTTAGAGCATTAGTTATAATATTATTAATTTGTGATTTTATTTGCATTTAAGATACCTATCTTGTAAGATTTGCCCAAAAAGGGCGAAGTTTATGCTTTTTTACTATCTTCTACTGTAGTTTCTACAGTTTCAGTAGTTTTTTTCTCTATCTCTTTAGCCTCTTTTTTAGCTACCTCTTGAGGTTCATCATCTTCATTTACAGCTTTTTTGAAGTCTTTTATACCTTTTCCTAAACCTTTTGCTAGTTCTGGAATCTTTTTACCACCAAAAAGTAATACAATTATTGCAATTATTAAAACTAATTCCCAACCACCTGGCATACCCATATCTATCCTTTTATCTTTTTGGATATTATACTCAAATTGTCTTTATTTTAAAGAATATCTTATTGCTTCTTAGCTAATTGCTATTGATTTTATATTCAATAGTAACTAATCTAAGCTTTTAGCTTAGATTGTAGCTGAAGTGTTAGAGTGTCTCTTTTTGAGCATACCTTGCATAGTAAGGTAACTGTTTAGAGCACCAAGATATGCTTTTGCACTAGCAAACATTGTATCAATACTTAATCCATGACCAATAAGAGCTGGTTCATTCTCATTAAAGGCTACTTGAACAGTTACATTTGCTAGGGCATCTTTTCCTTTTGAAACTGATTTTACTTTATAGTCTTGTAAAACTCCATGGTGTCCAGTAATTCTATCAATAGTTTTAAATATAGCATCAATAGTTCCATCCCCAATACCTGCATCTGTAACTTCCTCTCCATCAGGCATTTTTATAGTTATAGCTGCACTTGGCACCCCACCAGTTGCATCCATTAGTTGCAGGGATATTAATTCATAAGTTTTATCAACAGATGTCATATTGCTAGTAATTAAAGCTCTTATATCATCATCATATATATCTTTTTTCTTATCTGCTAACTCTTTAAATCTCTCAAATGCTCTATCTATTTCATCCTTATCTAATTTGAAGCCTAATTTTTCTAATTTGTCTTTAAAGGCTGCTCTTCCAGAGTGTTTCCCTAAAACCAAAGTATCTTCTTTGTTTAATCCAATATCCTCAGGTGAGAATATTTCATAAGTTTGTTTATGTTTTAATACACCATCTTGATGTATCCCACTCTCATGAGCAAAAGCATTTTTACCAACTATTGCTTTGTTTGGTTGAGGTTCAATCCCTGTGATTGTAG
>CAYPVY010000034.1:0-11187 GCA_964414305.1 uncultured Nitratifractor sp. | reverse complement strand
AAGAGCTTCCAATTGATGAAGAGTTTTTGAAAAAAGAGCTTGAGAAGATGGATAAATTTGATGAGGTAGCAATGATTGAGGTGCTATCATCAAATCCTATTACAAATACAAAAGCTTATATTCAAGAGATTAAAGCATATTCTAATAAAAGAGCTTTAATTACACTTGCAACAGAGATTAAAAAATTAACAATAGAAGATAGCTTAGATGTTGTAGATGTGATGGATAGAGTCGAGCAGAAGTTATATGAGATAACACAAGAGAGTGTTAGCGATGATTTCAAAGACTCAAAGCAAATTACTGTAAATATGTTAAAGGATATTGAGAGGCTTAAAGAGCTTGGTAACTCTAAGTTAATAGGCGTAGATACAGGTTTTGAAAATTTAAATGATAAAACAAGCGGATTTGGAAAAGGTGATTTAGTAATTGTTGCTGCAAGACCTGCAATGGGAAAGACTGCTCTTGTATTAAATATGGCATTAAAAGCAATTGAGAGAAATGAGGGTGTTGCGTTTTTCTCTTTGGAGATGCCAGCAGAACAGTTGATGCTAAGGATGCTAAGTGCTAAGACTTCTATTCCTCTTCAAGCTCTTAGAATTGGTAATCTAAAAGATGATGAGTGGAGTAGATTAAGTAGTGCTGTTGATGATATAAGTAGAAGAAAACTCTTTGTAGATGATGGTGGTTATGCAACAATACACCATGTTAGAAGTAAGCTAAGAAAGTTAAAAACCCAACATCCAGAGATAAGTTTGGCAATAATTGATTATTTACAGCTTATGAGTGGGGATAGTAGATTTGGAAATAGTGGAAGGCAGCAAGAGATAAGTGAGATTTCAAGAGGTCTAAAGCAACTTGCAAGGGAGCTTGAAATTCCTATTATTGCTCTATCACAGCTAAACCGCTCTTTAGAAAATAGAGATAATAAAAGACCAATACTTAGTGATTTAAGAGAGTCAGGGGCAATTGAGCAAGATGCAGATATTATACTTTTTGTATATAGGGGCAATATCTATAAGCTATCAGATTTAAAAGAGAAGTTAGAGAAGGCTAAATCTGAAGGCAATCAAGCAAATGTAGAAAAATATCAAAAAGCAATAGATGAACTTCAAAGACAAACAGAAGAAAAGACAGAGCTAATTATTGGTAAACAAAGAAATGGGCCTATTGGAACAGTAGATTTGATTTTCCAAAATAGATTTACTAGATTTATAGATGCCAAACCAGATGATAAATCATATGAAGTTGTATTTGAGAGTGGTGATTACGATATGACTGAAGGAAAGATTGACGCTCCTATAATCTAAATGAGAGATAATATTGATTTTAAATTTAAATATAGATTTTTAACCCCACTAATTATAATATTATTATCTCTTTTAATAATTAGATATATATTTTTGTATATTGATTATAAAAGATTAAAATCTGCTAATATATATTATGATGATGCAAAAGTAGTTAATATTTATAATAAAGGAGATAAGAGTCTTCTTAAATTAAAAAGTAGTAATTTAACAATATTTACATATTCAAAATATAAAGCAAAAATTTCAGAGTGGATAAGGATAAAATATAAAACAAAGAATTTAAATTTTATATCTTATTTGAGGTCATATTTTACAGATGCTAAAATTTTGGAACATATTGAGTATGGATTAGATAGAACCAAGGCTTTAAGAGATTATATTAACTCAATTCATAAAAATTCTAATATTGCATCTTTTTATAATGCAATATTTTTTGCAAAGTCTTTAAATAAAAAGCTTAGAGAGAAGATTAATGCATTAGGCATTTCACATTTAGTTGCAATTAGTGGATTTCATTTGAGTGTTTTATGGGGTGTTATTTTTGCCATAGTGGTGCTTCCATATAAGTTTTTTCAAAAAAGATATTTTCCATGGAGAAATAGGATTGTTGATATATCAGTAGTTGCTTTGATTTTTTTAGCTATATATACTCTATTTGTAGGCTCTCCTCCAGCACTTATTCGTTCATATTTTATGTTATTGATTATAGCTATTTTTATAGTTTTGGGAGTGGAGATTTTAAGTTTTGAATTGCTTATTTTGGCATTTTTATTTATATTATTAATATTTCCTAAGCTTATAGTCTCTTTATCATTTTGGCTCTCTATTGGAGGAGTCTTTTATATATTTTTGATATTAAGATATTTTGGTAAATTAAAAGCTTGGATTATTGCAATATTTTTAGTTCCAATTGGTCTTTTTATATTTATTTATCCAATATCTCATCTATTTTTTGGTGAAGTAAATATATATCAACTTCTATCACCAATATTATCATTAATATTTATACCATTTTATCCAATTACAATAGTTTTGCATATAGTAGGATTTGGAGATGTTTTTGATAGATACTTAGAGTATATTTTTAATTTACCTACATATAGCTCTTATAAATATACAAATATATGGGCTGGTATGTTATATATTTTGATTTCAATATTTGCTATATTTAATAAAAGAGTTTTTTTGTTTGCATTTGTTTTTGCTTTGGTTTTAACTATAGAGTTGTTTCTTAGATAGAGGGTGATATTTGTTTATAGTATCTTTTAGATGAGGTTTTTGAATATGGGTATATATTTGAGTTGTTAGCAATGAGCTATGTCCTAAAAGCTCTTGAACTACTCTTAAATCTGCACCTCCTAAGATTAGTGCAGTTGCATATGAGTGTCTAAGTATATGAGGGGAAACTCCTAAATATTTTTTTGTAATTTTAAACATTGATATTCTGCTTAATTTATCTTTTTTATAATTTATAAATAGATAAGGCGAATTATCATTTCTTTCTCTTAGGTATAGCTCTATAGCAATTAATGCACTTTTAGCTATAGGAACGACTCTTTCTTTTTCTCCTTTTGCAAATCTAACTCTAAGCCAAGCTCCATCAATATCATCTATTTTGGTCTCTACTGCTTCACTTACCCTAACTCCAGTTGCATAAAGAAATAGTAACAATGCTCTATCTCTTAAGTCTATCCAACTTTTAATATCAATATCTCCTATTTTATCCATTATATAATTATGCTCTAGATATATAGGAAGATGATTTTCTATCTTAGCACTTTGGATTTTTAAATCAATATTGCTAAAATCAAGCTCTTTTGCAAAGTCATAAAATCTATTTATTGATGATAGTTTTCTATTTAGTGTTCTTTTGTTTTCAAACTGAGATAAAAACTCTATAATATCACTATTATCTCTTTTTAGCAGAGGTTTTTTGGAATATTCTAAAAATTGAGTAATATCATTTAAGTATGCTGAAATTGAGTTTTTGCTCAATCCTTTATTTATGGTTAAATATTCATTAAAGGCATCAATTAACTCTTTACTCATAATTTAGAGCACTTAAATCTACCTTTTTATTATCTATGTATAGCCATTTCCCAGAAACATAGCTATAACTTCTAGCACTTCCTACACTATATACCTTATATTTATTTAAAGAGTCATCCAAGACTACCAATGAACCACTTTTTGCATATGCATATACTTTGCCATCAAATGCTGCTATTGTTGCAAAATCTGCATAAGTGAATTTTCTTGATGCAATTACATCAAGATTTAGATTTAATTTTTGGACCTTGCCATCTCTTGTTAGAAGATAGATAATTCCATTTTTTACAACTAAATCAGCAATTTTTGCTCTATACTCCTTTTTGCCTCCTTTTATATATATAAGAGTGCTAGGAGTTGCTGCTAAAAGTCCATTATCTATTGCTTTTAGATATATAATGTTTCCATAATTTCTATTTTGCCCAATTTTAATAACTCCAGGCTCTGTTGGAACTTTCATATTTATCATAATAAGTTTTCCATCAAGTGTTGGCAAAGCCAGGTAGTTACTTGTTACTACTGGATTTGCAAGTCTTGTATCTACAGCTGAGCCACCTCTAAATGTTTTTTGATAAATAACTTTATTTATAAATGGATTATAGATTCCAAATCTATTGCCTTGTAAAAGATATGCAATACCATTTGAGTATGCAACCCCACTAACTAAAGGTGCTTGAAGTTTTGTTTGAGCAATCTCTTCACCATTGCTTTTAAGAACCATAATATTACCAACTCTATCAGCTATTAAAATTCTGCCTCCATCACTACTTACATAGTAAAAGCCTTTAGGTAATATTATATCTCCCTCGCCTTCAGGGGTTATATAGCTTCCATCATAAAATGTTACTCCAGAGCGAATAACATTAAACTCTTTTTTGCCATGAATTACAGTATAATTATTTGTGCTATGACCAGCTGGAGTCTTTAGAAAGTTTGGAACTATTTTTGATGCATCATATGAACAGCCTACAAGAATAGCAGCTAAACTTACTGCTAAGATGGCTTTTTTCTTCACGATAAATCCTTATTTTGTTATTGTATAGTGTAGTAGTAAATTTGCAATTGGAGCTAAAGTTGAGTTTTTGGGAATTTGAGCTAAAATAGTTCTAGCTTTATCTTTTTTATTCTCTTTTATCATTAAATAAGCTTTTTGTAAAAGTGCTAAATTTTTATAATATTTTGAATCTTTTGGATTTTTCTCTATAACGCCTAAATGATAATTTATAACATCTTCTAAAAATTCTCCATTTTTATCTATTTTGCTTAGAGCTTCTTTATTTGCACTATTTGCAGCTATTGAATAGTTATATAAAGCATATAGTTTTGGATTGTTCTCTTTTAATATATTTAGAGCATTTGAATCTTTTGGATTTTGTTGAAGTGCAAGTAATGCACTATTTGCTTTTTCTAGTTTGGAGTATTTTATAGAGCTATAAATATTATATCCCACTACTGACAATATTGATATAACTGCAAATATAATTAGGGGAGTTTTATATTTTTTTAAAAATTTTTCTAAATGAAATGCTTGTTCTAATAGTTTTTCATCTTTGCTTAACTCTTTTTTAACCTCTTCTAAACCACTTTTAATATCCATCAATATTTCCTCAAATTAATATTTGTTACTATTATATCACTTTAGAACTTAAATTGTAAATTTTATGCTAAATTATATAAAAAAGTTTTCAAATTGATAATTTGTGTAAGATTTATAAAGAGCATCCACTTGAAGGCTTAGTAAAACTATTTTCATATCCGCAATTATGGCACTTGTAAGTTAATATTTTTGGGCTACAACCACTACCTCTGATATCTATTAATTCTATAGTTTTATGTTTACATTTTGGGCAAAAGCCCTCATTTATTTTATCAAAATCTTGATTTTTTTCTTTCATATAAAATATATATCCAACAATAGATGCAATAAATATAAATAGTATTAAAAATATTGTATAAAAATCTATTTTATATCCTTTATAAGCTTATTTTCTTCTATAAGTGTTATTAACTTAATTATTATATCCTCTTTTTTATTAGGAGATAGTTTTGAATCATTTATTTTATGTGTTAATAGATATTTTTGTAATTTAAAAGCATTATTTTGAAAGAGCAGAGCATCACTTTTTAAGTAATAATCATAATTGCAATTATATAAATCTTTTACTTTTGTTGCATTTATATAACATTTGATAAGATTTTCTTGTAAATCTTTAATTATTGGCTTTATACTATAGTATATTTTCTTATCTATATCTTTTAATTTATCTACTCTATTATTATCAATAGCTTGAAATCTTTTGTATCTTAGCTTCATAAACTCTTGCATTTGGTATGGATACTTCTCAAACAAAGAGCAATCAAACTCTTCAATTCCTTCTTGATATTTTTGATTTATGATTTTGGCACTAGGACATAATATAAAATAGTCATTATTTTGATTGTTTTTATTAAATAGTTCACTGTTTAATAAATTGATATTCTCTTTTAATTTTTGTAGTTTATTTATTATTGATAGATATTTTTTATCTTTACTTATCTTATATAATCTTTTAGATGCGATAATTGCATATGAAATTAATTTATATTGATTATTATTTTTTACATATTTTAAGTTTATAGTTTTTTTTAAAATATAATTATAAAGCTTTTTTGCTTTATTTAAATCTTTTTTTACTCCCAATCCACTCTCATATAATGTTCCTAAAATTAAAATAGCTTTATAATTATTCTTTTTTGCTAATTTTTTATATATTGATATATATTTGACAAAGTTATGATTTTTTAATGCATTATATGCTTCATTTTCTAAACTCTTAGCATAGATAAAGTTAAATATAAAGAGTATAAATATAAAAAATATTTTATATTTTGACATTTAAGACCTTTTTTAAAATTATTATTAATATAATAATATATTTTTAAACATTTTGTTTAATATATGACATATTTAAAATTAGAAGCAATTTTAGGTATAATTTGTAAATTAATTTAAAAGGATATATCTTGCTTGTAGCTCCAAGTATTTTATCTGCAGATTTTGGAAATTTGGCTTTTGATGTGAAGGCAATTTGTGATGGTGGATGTGATTATGTTCATGTAGATGTTATGGATGGACATTTTGTTCCAAATATGACTATTGGACCAGTTGTCGTAGAAGCAGTATCAAAAGCAGCTACTAAGCCACTTGATATTCATTTGATGGTTGAAGATAATAACTTTTTTGTAGATTTGTTTGCTCCTCTTAAACCAGAGTTTATTAGTTTTCATATAGAGAGTGAAATTCATGCAAATAGAATGGCAAATAAGATTAGCTCACTTGGAATAAGACCAGCTGTTGTATTAAATCCTCATACGCCAATTGAGAGTATAGAGTATCTTTTAGAATATGTAGATATGGTGCTTTTAATGAGTGTAAATCCAGGTTTTGGTGGGCAAAAATTTATTCCATCAGTAATAGAGAGAGCAAATAGATTAAAAGAGTTAATTCTGAGAAGAAATCCTGAATGTTTAATAGAGGTTGATGGTGGAGTAAATGATAAAAATGTTGAGCTTTTAAAAAGAGCAGGTGTAGATATAGTAGTTGCTGGAAGTTATGTATATAAGCATCCAAAGGGTGTAAAAGAAGCAATAGATAGCTTAAAGGTTTAAATTGAGAGTTAAGATTTGTGGAATAACTAACTATGATGATGCTATGTATGCTACTGAAGCTGGAGCAGATGCTTTAGGATTTGTTTTTTATCCTAAATCACCAAGATTTATAAGCTATGAAGATACGGCAAAAATTATTGATAAATTACCTCCATTTGTAAGCAAAGTAGGGCTTTTTGTAGAGAGCAGTAAAGATGAAATCATAAAAGGTTTCAAAGAGTCAAAAATAGATATTGCTCAAATTCATTTTGATGTTGATGAAAAGTTTTTAAATAGTATTAATTGCAAAACTTTACCAGTAATTAGAGCTAAAGATAAGAGTGATATAGATAAATTTAGTGGATATAGACTTGTAGATGCTTATTGTGATAGTTATGGTGGTAGTGGTAAGAGGTTAAATCTTGAGTGGTTTGAAGGGGTTGATTGCTCAAAGATTATAATTGCTGGTGGTTTAAGAGCTGATAATCTTGAGCAATTAAGAGGTTTTGGCTTTTTTGGAGTAGATGTAAGTAGTGGTGTTGAAGCCTTCAAGGGTAAAAAAGATTTTAAAAAAGTAAAAGAGTTTATAGAAAATGCAAAAGCTTTATGAGCCACTCACTGCAGCCTTTAGGAGAAATAAGGGCTTTTTGGATTATGATAGATTTTTTAAAATTGTAAAAAAACATACCACCTTAATGGAAGATTGCACAACAATAGCTTTGCTTCTACAAGCTTCAGGTTATCCTATAGAAGAGAAGTTAAATGGTTACTTTTTTAAACCTATGCATACAAGTTATCTTGAGCAAGAGTATGTAGTAATTGATATTGAGACAAATGGTAGCAAACCAGGACGCTCTCAAGTTATTGAGATTGGGGGAGTGAAAGTAAAAAATGGAGAGATTATAGATAGGCTTGAGACACCAGTTCATTGTGCTTATATACCTCAAAATATAATCGATTTAACAGGTATTAAACCAGAAGATTTAGTTGATGCACCAAGTAGAAAAGAGGCTTTAAGTATGCTTAGAAATTTTATGGGTGATGCTGTATTTGTTGCTCATAATGTTATGTTTGATTATACTTTTTTGAGTGCTTCTTTTGAGAGGTTTGGTTTGGGACCAATTGGGAATATGAAGCTTTGCACTATAGATTTGGCAAGAAGAACTATAGTTAGTCCTAAGTATGGTTTAGCAACACTTTGTGAGACATTAAATATACCTATGCCATCTCACCATAGAGCGTATGCTGATGCTTTGTGTTCTTGGAAAATTATGAAACATGCTTTAAAAAAGATTCCAAAATATGTTAAAACAAGTGATGATTTAATTAGATTTTCTACATCTTCGAATAAAGAAAGAAAAACAAAAGCTATAAAAAATAAAAACTCTTAAACTTATTAATATGATTATAAAGTTTTTTGGTATAATTGTATAAAAAGGCAATATTTTGGCAAAAAAGCTACACTTAATATCTCTTGGATGTAATAAAAATTTAGTTGATAGTGAGGTAATGCTAGGTAGGCTCTATGAATATGAATTAACTAATAATGCAAAGAGTGCAGATGTAATAATAGTAAATACTTGTGGATTTATTGAAGCTGCAAAAGAAGAATCAATTAGCACAATTTTAGAATCAGCAAAAGATAAAAAAGATGATGCAGTTTTGGTAGTTAGTGGGTGTTTGAGTGAGAGATATAAAGAAGAGCTTATTGAGGCTTTACCAGAAGTTGATATTTGGACTGGCGTTGGGGATTATGAACGAATTGATGAGCTAATTGCAAATAAACAATCAAGTTTTACTCCAGAAGTTTATTTGGCAAATGAAAACTCAAAAAGGGTAATTACAGGCTCTAAATATCATGCATATATTAAATTAAGCGAAGGATGTAACCAAAAATGTTCATTTTGTGCAATACCTAGCTTTAAAGGAAAATTAAAGTCAAGAACTATTGAATCAGTAGTAAATGAGGTTATAGGTTTGGTAGAGCAAGGGTTTAAGGATTTTAGTTTTATATCTCAAGATACTTCAAGTTATGGAAGAGATTTGGGAAATAAAGATGCTTTAATTGATTTGATAAAGCAAGTAGAACTAATTCCTGGTATTAGAAGTGCTAGAGTTTTGTATCTATATCCAAGCACTACTACATTTGAATTAATCGATACAATTGCAAACTCTTCAATCTTTCAAACATATTATGATATGCCAATACAACATATTAGCGATAATATGTTAAAGATTATGAAAAGGGGAGCTAACAAAAAAAGAACAATAGAGCTTTTAGAGTATATGAAGAGCAAAGAAGGAAGCTTTATACGAACAGCAGTAATAGCGGGACATCCTGGTGAGAGTGAAGAGGATTTTTTGGAGATAAAAAATTTTATTAAAGAGTTTGGGTTTGATAGAGTAACTGTATTTGAGTATTCAAATGAAGAGAATACTTCAGCTTATGAATTGGAGCAAATTGATAAGGAGATTATTTCAAGTAGAGCTGAGGAGCTAGGTAGAGTTGCAAGAGATTTGATGATAGAGTCAAACTCTAAATTAATTAATAAAGAGATTGAAGTTGTTATTGATGGTGTTAGTAGTGAGCATGAATACCTTTTGAGTGCAAGAGCTATACTTTGGGCACCAGAGATTGATGGAGAAGTGCTTATAAATGATAGCAATGATTTAAAAGTTGAGCATGGAGATTATTTTTTAGCTAAAGTAACAGAACTTGCAGATATTACACCTTTGGCGACTTTAATAAAAAAGATATGATTGATAAAGAAGTTTTTAAAGAGCTTAAAAATTGTAAGAATCTTTTGGCTTTTTCTGCAGGAGTTGATTCTACTGCACTTTTTTTTATTTTGCAAAAGCTTGATATAGAGTTTGATATAGCTATAGTTGATTATGGTATAAGAGATGAATCAAAAGATGAAGTTTTATATGCCAAAGAGTTAGCAAATAGATTTAATAAAAAAATTTTTATTAAGAATGCTCCCAAATTTGATAATAATTTTGAAGCAAATGCGAGGGAGTTTAGGTATGATTTTTTTGAGAATATAATTAGGAGTCATAACTATCATAATTTAATTACTGCTCACCATTTAAATGATAAATTAGAGTGGTTTTTAATGAGACTTAGCAAGGGGGCAGGAACAATAGCTTTAAGTGGTATGCAAAAGATTGAACAAAGAGATAAATATAAATTAATTCGTCCTCTTTTGGATATAGCAAAAGCTGAGTTAATAGAGTTTTTAGATAGTAATAATATAAAATATTTTATAGATAAAAGTAATTTTGATACAAAATATGAGAGAAATAGATTTCGACCTATTGTAGATGAACTTTTGTCTTTTGGTAAAGATGGATATGTTAAGAGTTTTAAATATTTAAACCAAGATGCATCAATATTAAAAAAGGGATTTGAGCTAATATATAAAGAGAAGAGTTTGAGGGTAATAAGATTAGATTCTATAGATTATGCTCCATATGCACTTAATATTTATCTAAAAGAGCTTGGATATTTAATAAGTTCAAAAGAACAACTTTTAATAAAAGATAAAAATTCTATTGTAGTAGGCAGGAAGTGGGCAGTGGAAGTGGCTAATAATATCTTGTATATTGCTCCATATATAAAGATAGCAATTCCAAAAGAGATAAAAGAGTTATATAGAGTATCAAATATTCCACCAAAAATTAGAGGGTATATATATAAAGAAGGGCTTAAAGTCTCTTTTGATAGTATTCAATAGCTTTTATAGCAAGAGTTAATAATGCAAATATTGACATAGTTGTAAATATACATTTAGGAAATTGTTCTTTTAATGAACCACCACTTTTGAATATATTAAACAAAAGTGCAACCCATATAGATATCATTATAATTATTACTGCTTTTTTTAAAAAGTTGAGGCTTGTATTAGACATAGTTATCCTTGATATATTCTAAAAGGTTTATCAAAATATTTAGTATTATAATATAAATTAGTGAAACTAAGATATATTTGGGTAAATTATCGCTTAAATTTGGGTTATTATGAGATATATTTATAGCAAAGTTTATCCATATTAGCACAAAACCAGCTATTAGATAAAAGATAACTTTACTAATACTCATTAAAAAATCCTCTAATAAGATATTTATATCTTATAGTATGGTAGTAATTTTACTAAATTTTGTTATAATTTTGTATTAAATTTTTAAGAGGATTTATGC
>CAYPVY010000033.1:0-11325 GCA_964414305.1 uncultured Nitratifractor sp. | reverse complement strand
TCTTTTAACTTCTTTATCTTTTGCACAAATAATTATTGGTAAAGTTAAAGTAAAAGGGAACTCACCTAATACTAGTATCATAATTGAAGAAGATGGCACCGGCAAAAACTATAAGGTAGCTAATCCTCAAGATTTTAATTTACTTTATATTCAAAATGCAAAATTAAAAATAGAAGCAAAAATTATACAAAAAGCTGCAGGACCAGGATTCCCAGCTGTTATTAAGATAATCTCTATCCAAACTAATAAATAGTGGCAGAGAGGATGGGATTCGAACCCACGGTAGGTTACCCTACACACGCGTTCCAGGCGTGCTCCTTAAACCACTCGGACACCTCTCTACAAAAAATAATACAATATTTGATTATATATTTGAAAGCACAATGTAAGTAGGAAGACCCTTTTCGGGTAGCCGTGGCACACATAGGTGTTAGGTGGGCTGCTACATTCCTGTCCTGACCCGTTGCCCAACACCTATGTTGCACGGTTCCAAAAAGGGCAAATGAATTATATCACAAAAAAGTATTAATTACAATTAACTTTGATATAATTATGGAAAAAATGGAGAGTTAATGCACTCATTTGCACCAGAGATTTTATTAATTACAATATTGAGTCTTGTTATTATATCTGATGCTTTAGCTAATAAGCTAAAGATTCCTTCAGTATTTATATTATTGATTAGTTCATATTTAGTATATATCTATTTTAAAGCGGCAGTTCCAATAGATTTAGCAAAAAATTTTGCAACAGTTATACTGTTTTGTATTCCTTTAATATTTATGGGTGATGCTTTACATTTGGAATTTAAAGATATCAAAAGACATGGGTGGAGTATCTTTTATTTAGCAGTAGTATCAGTTGGGCTATCAATTGCTATTGGTGCTAGTTTATACTATTTTAATATCTTTGAAGGTTTGAGTATAGGAGCATATGTTGCTTTGTTTGCTATAAATATGGCAACAGATGCTGTTAGTGTGCAATCAGTTTTAAGTAGATTCAAAGGTATTGGTCATGATATAAAAGTTCTTATAGAGGGGGAGAGTTTAGGTAATGATGCAACAGCAGTTATTGCTTTTTTCTTTATAGGAATGCCTTGGATGTTAAGTGGGAGCATAAATGCATTTGATGCAACATTTGATGCTTTTAGGGTATTTATAGTTAGCTCATTAATTGGTTTTATTTTAGGTTATGGTTTTTATATGTTTATGAAACTTTTCTCAGATAGAAGAGGAGAGTTATTTAGCTTTATTGTCGAGGCATATTGTGCATATTTGCTTGGTGAAGAGTTTCATGTTAGTGGTATTTTAACACTAATTGTAGCAATTATTACAACAAAAGCATTTATAGATTATGATTTAGATGAATCCAAAAACAAAAAAACAAAAACTTTTTTAAGAAAATTAAGACTTGGCAATATCAAAAGCACAACTTATGATAGATTAGATTATATATATGAGATGGCAAAAGAGTTTGGTTATTTAGCTTCAGTAGTAATATTTTTTGCTTTAGCTGAGATGGTTGATTTTAAACTTCTTTGGGAATATAGAGTAGAGATTTTAGTTATGTTTATTGTTACAACTATTATTAGAGCTATATCTATGGCAAAATTTGCTTTTATTGGCTCAAAAATTAACTCTATTGTTCCAGTAGGCTTTGAAGGGTGGTTTATATTGACATTTTCTGGTATGAAAGGTGCATTATCAATTATTTTAGTTCATATGATTCCAGATAGCTTTAAATATAAGGAGATGTTTGAAGCTGTAACTATAGGTGTGGTAGTTTTATCAATTTTTGTATATGGCATTGTGCTTTGGAGCTATTTTACATTCTTTAAGAAAAAAGAAGATATAAAACTATTTAAATAATATATTAAGGAAAATATTATGAATGATTTTTTTTTACAAAAAGGTTTTTTGGAAACAAGAGCTCCATTATTTATGGATATAACTACGCTTATAGTATCTTTGTTACCATTTTTGGTAGCAATAGCCATATATTTTGCAAAGAGAGGCAATATAAAACTTCATAGCCAAGTTCAGTTATTAATATTTATTGTATCAATTATAGTAGTCATATTTTTTGAGATAGGAGTTAGAATTGTTGGTGGATATAAAAATTTTTTAGAAGGTGGTAATGTAAATCATAACTATATATTATTAGTCTTGATTTTTCATATAGTTATAGCAACAATAACACTATTGCTTTGGAGCTATTTAGTAATTAAGAGTTTTTATGATTATAATAAATCTCTACCAGGTTCTAAAAGTGCTATTCATAAAAAAATAGGTTTTATTCTATATGCTCTAATAACACTTACAGCTTTAACAGGCATTTGGGTATATTTAATAATATTTGTATATTAAAATAGTTTTATATATTAAATAGAATTTTTTTGATATAATCTTGTTAATATTAAAAAGGAGATTTGGTGGCTTTAACAATAGATAAGATTACATACTATTTACTATTGCTATTCTCCTTTTTATTGCCAATATCAAGGGCTTCGGATACTATTTTTACTATATATTTTTCACTCTTTTTTTTCATATATATAATATTTAATTACAAAAAATGTCTTTTATTGAAAGATAGATTTTTTCATATAATCATGGCTTTTATAGCCTATATTCTTATATCTATTCTTTGGAGTAGTAATCAAAAACTAGGAGCTGCCACACACTATCTACAGTGGTTTGCTATATTTGGATTAGCTATATATATATCTAAACATATACAAATAGTAGATAAACTTTTAACATTTTTTTTAGCTGGGATGGTAATAAGTGAGGTTTTATCATATGGAATATATTTTGGGCTTTGGAGTATTAATGGCAAAGATTCAACAGACCCAACACCATTTATGATGCATATTGACTATAGTATTTATATAGCTTTTGCAGCACTTATACTTTTAAATAGACTCTTTAGCAATAGGTATAATATTAAAGAGAAGATATTTATGGCTATATTTTTTGTTACAATGAGTGGAAATCTATTTATTAATGGTGGCAGGACTGGACAGTTAGCCTTTATTTTAGCTCTTATTGTAAGTTTTTTTATACATTTTAGATTTAATGTTAAAAATTTAATTACTGTTTTAATGGGTGCTTTTTTGTTAATAGGAATTGCATTTTATAGTAGTAAAAATTTTCAAATTAGAACAAATCAAGCAATAGATGATATTAAACTAATACAAAAAAATAATTATAATAGCAGTTGGGGATTGAGACTTTATATGTGGAAAATTGGCTCTTCTTTATTTAAAGAAAATCCAATTTTAGGCTCAGGTATAAACTCACAAAAAGATTTAACTAAAAAATATCTACAAGATAATCCTCCAAAAAGTTTAACAAACTGGAGTATCAATGTTATAAAAAATCATCATCTTCATAGTCAATATATTCAAACTTTAGTTGAACTAGGTATTGTAGGTATTGCTTTTATAATTGCTATTTTTTATCAAATATTTAAATTTAAAATAATAAAAGATGAATTTAGAGAATTAAAATATATCTTTATTGTTATATTTTTAGTAGGTTTTTTGCCTGAACCACTATTTCTTAAGCAGTTTACAAATATACTATTTATATTTTTTATATCAATACTTTATGCATTAGATATATATAATAAAAGAAGAGTTTGTTAAATGGAAAAGTTATCAATTATTATTTTAACTAAAAATAATGAAAATACAATATCATATGCACTTGAGTCATCAAAATTTGCTGATGAAATTATTGTAATTGATAGTGGTTCAAGTGATAAAACCTTAGATATTGTAAAATCTTTTGATGTTAGATTAATTGAGCAAGAGTGGCTAGGTTACTCAAAACAAAAGCAATTAGGAGTAGATTTAGCAAAAAATGATTGGGTTTTAGTGCTTGATTCTGATGAAGAGATTACAAATGCTTTAAAAGAAGAGATTAAAAATACTCTTGTCAATCCCAAAAAAGATGGCTACTATGTGCCAAGAAAAAATATCTACTTTGGCAAGATGTTAAATTATGGATTATATCCAGATAGGCATATTAGATTATTTAATAAAACTAAAGGCTCTTTTAATGGAAGAGATGTTCATGAGAGTGTTAAGATAGATGGGAAAGTAGGTTATTTAAAAAACTATATGATTCATTATGCTTACACTACAATAGATGAGTGTATAGATAAGTTTAATGAATACTCAACTTTAGGTGCAAAAAATAATCTTTTTAAAAGATTAATCTCTCCTAATTGGATATTTTTTAAAATGTATATTTTAAAGCTTGGTTTTCTTGATGGATGGCATGGTTTTATTACTGCAAAGCTATATAAAGAATATACATTTTGGAAATATACAAAAGCAGATAAGAGATTTCAAACTAATTTTAAAAAAGAGGTAAAATAGGGTGGTAAATGTTATTTGTATGAAATGGGGAGATAAATTTGATGCCTCATATGTAAATAGATTATATGGTATGGTTAGTAGAAATTTGAATCTACCATTTAAATTTGTATGTTTTACAGATAATAGTAGTGGAATTAGGGATGAAGTTATTATAAAACCATTGCCAAAGTTAGATTTACCACCAAATATTCCAGAAAGAGGGTGGAGAAAACTAACTTTGTTTTCAAAAGATTTAGGTGGTCTTAGTGGAAAGGCTCTATTTTTAGATTTAGATGTAGTAATTGTCGATAATATTGATGATTTTTTTAAAATTGATGGTGAGTTTTTGATTGTTAGAGATCATAAAAGAAGAAGAAGAAATGAAGGCAATTCCTCTGTATTTAGGTTTGAAATAGGCAAATATCCAGAAATTTTAGACTATTTTGTTAAAAATTTTGAAAAAGTAAGAGCTGAGGTTAGGCATGAACAAGCCTATCTATCTAAACAGATGCATAAAAAAGGAATTTTACAGTTTTGGCCAAATGAATGGACTCCAAGCTTTAAATATCACGCAATTCCTAAATTTCCTATATCTTTGTTTAAAGAGCCAACGATTCCTAAGGGAGCTAAGATTATAATTTTTCATGGTTTACCAACGCCAAAAGATGCAATAGAGGGTAAAAGTGGTAAATGGTATAGATTTTTGAAGCCTACAAAATGGATAAAAGACTACTGGAGAGAATAAAAACTAAATTATTTTTATAAAATATTAAATTTATGCCTAACTTTAAAGTAAAGCTGATATTATTCACACAAAAATTACATACAAACTACTACCATAAAAAGGGAAGAAATTGGAAATAGTCTCTATCATAATTTTAGCAATATTAATTGCATCAATAGTTAATATTGTCTTAAAAAAATTAGATTTACCAACTGTAATTGGATATATA
This sequence comes from uncultured Nitratifractor sp., assembly GCA_964414305.1. Classification (GTDB taxonomy): domain Bacteria; phylum Campylobacterota; class Campylobacteria; order Campylobacterales; family Sulfurovaceae; genus JAADEQ01. Next base: position 6,006 of record CAYPVY010000033.1, on the reverse strand, counting down.
ATTACTGGGGTTATTATATATCAACTTTTTGGTGGCAATAAAAACAGTAGCGATATCTTAGAGCATATATCAGAGCTTGGAATAATATTTTTGATGTTTACAATTGGGCTTGAATTTAGCTTTAGTGAAATGAAAGCTATGAGAAAACAAGTATTTATATATGGATTTATGCAAGTTTTGTTTAGTGCTTTTATTTTTACATTAGCAGCAGTTTATATATTTGGTTTTAATATTAAAAGTGCATTAATTATTGGTTTAGCACTATCTTTATCTTCTACTGCAATTGTTTTAAAGATGCTAAATGAAAATGGAGATATTCATGCAGGATATGGAAGAAAAGTTTTAGGGATTTTATTATTTCAAGATTTAGCAGTAATTCCTATACTAATTATGATAGATGTATTTTCAAAAGATGTTGAGGTATCTTCACTACTATTAAAAACTACTTTTCATATGATTTTATTCTTTACTATGCTTTATGTGAGTAAATTTATAATTGATAAATATTTAGAATACTCAGTTAAAACAAAAAACCAAGAGATTTTTTTACTTGCAATTTTATTTACTGTATTGTCTTCATCTCAAATTGCACATCTATTTGGATTTTCATATTCATTAGGAGCGTTTTTTGCTGGTATGCTTCTTGCAGAGTCTCACTACAAATATCAAATTGAAGCAGATTTAGCACCATTTAGAGACCTATTTTTAGGATTATTTTTCTTTGTAGTTGGAAGTAGAATAGATATATTTATAGTAGCTAAAAATTTTGCAATTATAATTTTTTTAGTAATTGCAATTATGGCAATTAAGGCATTAGTTATATTTTTAATTCTTATATTTAATCAAAAAAGAACAGCTCTAAAGAGTGCATTAGCACTATCTCAAATTGGTGAATTTGCTTTGGCAATTTTTGTATTGGCACAAAATCACAATTTTATTGATGAAAAGATAGCAAATATACTATCAACTACTGTAGTATTTTCTATGATTTTAACACCATTTATAATTAAAAATTTAACAAAAATAGCTGATAGGGTATGCAAAACTCCTAAATTAGATTTGAAAATATCTTCTACTGGATTAAAAAATCATATTGTAGTTTGTGGATATGGACCTCTTGGTAAAAAAGTAACACAAGAGTTAAGAGATAAAGGATTTGATTATATTCTAATTGAGCATGACTTAAAATTATATCAAGAAGCATTGCTAGATAACCAGCCAGTATTTTTTGGAAATGCGGCACAAGTATCAATTTTAGAATCTATTAATATCAAAGATGCAACAGCAGTTATGATAACATTTCACAATCTTGAAAAGATTCGTCTAATTGCTAGAGCTGTATTAGATATTGCTCCCAAAGCTCATATTGTTGTAAGAGTTAGGGGCAAAGAAGAAAAAGATGCACTAAAAGAGAGTGGAATAGATAGTATTGTATCAACAGTAGATACACTATCAGAGAAGATGATTGAAGAGTTATTATATTGTCCTATACAAATGGAAGTAAAGCTAAATTAGCTATCTTTTAATTTAACTCTTTTTAAAATATCTTTTTTTGATATTTTAAACTCTTTATTATTATATATTGACTCTTCAAGCTCTTTTATAATATCATCAATTTGATATTTGTCAATCAAAGGTAGTAAAGTTTTGTAAAGCATCTTTTTAGTAGGTGCATATTTTATTTTCTTCTCTATAGGAATACTATTTTTGATAAATCTCAGTTTAAACAATAGCATCACGACAAAAGCTCCTAAAATAAAACCAAATATCAAGTAGTAAATATTTTGTAAACTAAAATTTGACACCTTGACATTGTAGCTTTTACTTGTAAGGTATTCAAGCATTTGGCTACTTGTGTTAAAATAACTAAAATTTATTTTATCAATAAAAAAATCATCATTTGACAAAATTGTAAACTTTTGTGTAAAGCTACCAATAATCTTATCATTAATAATTTTATATTCAATTTTAGGTTTATTTGAGTAAATTGTTACCTTTCCTTTTACATCTAATTTAAAAGGTTCAATGTCTGAAAAATTTGTTAGACCTTTTAATAGTAAAGTTAAATTGTAAATACCATTTGATTCTTTTTTGAAAGTGCTATTTAACTCTAAATTTCCTGTAATTACTACATTTGAAGGTAGAGGATGGATTGTTAAATTTTGTTCTTTCGTATTAAGAGTTTTCCAAAAAATAAGGCTACTTTTTGGGTCAAATCTAGCAATTTTAATCTCTTGAGATTTAAAAGTTTTTATAATTTTTTGAGGAAAGAATAGATAATAATATGTGATTTTTGAAATATTTTTATCTTTAGTGTTAATCTTTTTTATAAATTTTGTAATAAAACCCTTGCTATTTAGATTTTCAAATTTTATATATCTAATTTTATCTTTTGTAGGATATTCTAAAATAAATTTTGCTTCAATTGGTTCATTTAAATATGCATTATTTTTGGATAATTCTACTTTAAAATTATCTTTCGCATAAATTGCAAATAGCATAAGAAATAAAGATATAATAAACTTCATTACTCTTTAGCCTCAATTGGAATAAGCAAAGTATTACTTTTTTGATTATTTAATTTTTTATTTACTCTTTTTTCTCTAATATGTTCAAGTGAATATATCTTATTGCCTTTTTTAGTGCTTTTTGTGATATTGTAGTCTATATTAACTTTATCTTTGATATTTTTTGAATTAGATATATTAAATTTACTCTCATCTTTTAATTTAGCCAATTTTAAATCTTTTGAGACAAAAGGGTCATCAAATTTATAAATCTTTGCTTTGTTATTGCCTCTACCAACTGCTACACCTTTGCACTCTTTTATTTTAGAGCCGAATTTTATCTCTTTTTCTTTTTTTGATATCTCTATTGCTTTTAGGGCTTTTTGTTTAATATTATCAAACTTAGTAGCATTTTTATATAGCTCTATTGCCTTGTTATAATCTCCTAATTTAAAATAGCAGTTGGCTATATTATAATATACCAATCCATTAAGTTTAGGATTATTTGCTAATTTAAAGTAAGCAATAGCCTCTTTATATCTTTTTAATCTATACAAAGTTGATGCTATCTCAAAATTTGTTATAGAGTTTGAAGGTAGTTTTTTAAATTTCTCTAAAGCCTCTTTGTATAATCCATTTTTGTAATCTCTTTGAGCCATATAGTGATTAATATCATTAATACTATTAGAGTGTATAAATATTGTTATAGTTAAGATTAGTTGAATATATTTTAACACAAATATCCCCTAGAGTTTTATTCAATTATAACAAATAATAATAAATTTATATAAAATAGTGATAAAATATATTTAAATTTATTTAAAAAGAGTAAATAGTGAGAATCCCAAAAATAATACAAAATATATCAAAAGAATTAAATAATATCGGTGCTAAAGCTATAATTGTAGGAGGTAGTGTAAGAGATTATATCTTAGGAAGAGATAGTAAAGATTATGATATTGAGGTTTATGGTTTAGAAACTTTGGAGGAGCTTGAGAAAATTTTGCAAAAATATGGAAAGGTTAATTTAGTAGGAAAGAGTTTTGGAGTTTTAAAATTTGTTTATGAAGGGTTTGAATATGATTTTTCATTTCCACGAATAGAAAAAAAAGTATCATCAGGTCATAGAGGCTTTGATATAAGTATAGATGGAGCATTAAATTATAAAGAAGCAGCAAAAAGGAGAGATTTTACAATTAACTCTTTAGGATATGATATTCAAAAAAATAAAATATTAGACCCTTATGGAGGTATAGATGATATAAATAACTTAATTTTAAGACATATAAATAATAAAAGCTTTATTGAAGATCCTTTAAGAGTCTATAGAGGTGTTCAATTTTGTGCAAGATTTAATTTAAGTATGGATAAAGAAACCAAAAAATTATGTAAAGATATGGTAAATAGAGGCGATTTAGATGAACTTCCAAAAGAGAGAGTCTATGAAGAGTTTAAAAAACTTTTACTCAAATCTAAAAAGCCTTCAATTGGTTTTGAGCTAATGAGGCAATTAGGCATAATAAAGCGATATTTTAAGCCTTTGTATAAAATTATTGGTGTTCCTCAATCTCCAAAATGGCATCCAGAAGGTGATGTATGGACTCATACAATGATGAGTTTAGATGCAATGGCATCAATTTTAGAAAATATCGATAACTTAACACAAAAAGATAAACTTAAATTAATGTTTGCAATTTTATGCCACGATTTGGGCAAAGCTACAACTACTAAAATAATAGATGGAGAGATTAGGGCATTAAATCATGATATTGCTGGAGTAGAGCCTACTCAAAAGTTTCTTGAAATATTAACAAATGAACAAGATTTTATTGATTCTATTAAACCTTTGGTTAGGTATCATCTTATGCCATCAATGTTATATAAATCTAATGCAAAAGATGGAGCAATTAGAAGGCTTTCAACCAAAGTAAATATTAAAGAGCTTATCTTAGTAGCAAAAGCTGATTTTTTGGGAAGAACGACTAAAGAGGCAAAGCTTGGAGTATATGAAGCTGGAGAATGGTTATTAAATCGTTCAAAAGATTTAAATATTTTAGATAAACCTCCAAAACCACTAATTATGGGTAAAGATTTGATAACTTTAGGATTAAAACCCTCTCCAAAATTTAAAGAGATATTAAATAAGATATATCAAATGCAATTAGATGGAGAGATTAAAAATAAAAACCAAGCCTTGGAATATATAAACAAAAAATTACTAAATAATTAGAAAAAATTGAAATATTTTGGTATATGTATCCATAATATGTGATATAATTTGCTCCTAAAAAAATAATTAGGAGTTACAAACATGACAAAATTTTTAAAGGTAAGTTTATTTTCAGTAAGCGTTGCTATTGCACTTAGTGCATGTAGTGGTGATGGAAGTAAGTATCAAGATAGTAGTGATAATAGTTCAGTAGAGCAACAAAATGGTAATACAACAAACGAACAATCAAATAATTCTAAATTAATTGAGGGTCAATTGATAGATGGATATATTGCAGGAGCTCACTATAGATGTGCTGATGGAAGTGAAGGAGATACAGATTTGAATGGAACTTTCAAATGTAGTAAGCTTCCTGTTGAATTTACTATTTCAAATGTAAAGTTAGGAGATATCAAAAAGTTACCAGAAGATAAGCATATTTTTCCTCAAGATTTAGTAGGAGTAGATAGAAACTCTACAGATGATAAAAAGGTTTTAGCACTTGCTAAATTTTTACAATCTCTTGATGATAATGGAGACTTAGATGATGGAATTCAAATTTCAAATGATGTAAAAGAGGCAATTAAAGAGGCTTTAAATAAAAAAGAGATAGATTTAACAAAAGAGATAAAAGAAGAGAATGATACTTTAGTAGTTGATAAAACTCTTAAAGAGGTAGAAAGTAAATTAAAAGAGAAGTATAATAAAGATATACATATTGTTGATGAAAAAGAAGCTAAAGAGCATATAGAAAAGATTAAACATATACATGAAGAGGTTCAAAAATTACCAAATGAATTAAAAAAAGATATGCAAACACCAGCAAAAAAAATTTCAGATGACCTAAAAGAAGCACTAGCAAAAGTAAAAGTAGATTCTCTAAATTCTCAAGAATTATATAAAACTCTATCTCAAACTATTAGTGAAGATAATAATATTTTTGAGGATATTGCAAAGGATAATAGTAGATTTAAATTTAATCCAATAGATATAATTTCTCAAAAATACTCTATATCTCAAGAAGATATTAATAAATTAATAGATGAAACCAAAGAAGATTTAGAAGTAAATAAAGCAAAAGCTGAAAATAATATAACAGAGGCATTAAAAGTAGGATGTATTGTAGAATCTAAAAATATGGATGATATTGAAGAAGCATATACTTTATCAAAAAAATTTGAAGTTGGAGATATTCAAAAGACACTTAAATATCAAAATAAAGAGTCATATGAGAGATATAAGGAGTTTAATAATAAACTAATTGAATATGGAGTTGATAATGGTTGCTGC
>CAYPVY010000032.1:0-11430 GCA_964414305.1 uncultured Nitratifractor sp. | reverse complement strand
GGATCAAGTTTAAGAATCCCGACACTTTTACCTGAAGCTTTAAGTAAAGTTCCTATACTTGCAGCTGTTATTCCTTTACCAAGGGAGCTTAAAACTCCTCCTGTAACAAATATAAATTTTGTTTGCATATTTTATCCTAAAGAAGTATTGGCATAATTACTGTTAAGAAGTTTTCATCTTTTACTACAAAAGGTAAATTTGGTTCATTTAATCCAATAGTAAATTTATCATTATCAGCTTGTGATAAAAAGTCAAAAAGATATTTGCTATTTAGTGCAAAAGAAAAATTCTCCTCAATATCTATTGGAGTTTCAATTGTAGTTTTTGCTTCTTGAATATCATTATTTAATGATTCAATTGTAATTAAATTTGGTTCAAAAGTTATTTTAATTTCAGGTGAGATAATATTTACTATTTTCATAGCTTCTATCATCTCTTTTTTAGGGATTTGTAAATTATATTTTGTAGAGTTTGGAATTATTCTTTGATAATCTGGAAATTTTCCATTTATTAATCTACTAAATAAGAAAAATTGGTCATTTTTTATGATAATAGAGTTTTCATCATAATAAATATCTATCTTATCTAAGAAAAGTTTTTGTATTTCAATAATAGCTTTTTTAGGGATTATTAAGTCTAATTCTTGATTTGAACTATTTTCTAATTCAACAACTGCTAATCTTCTAGTATCAGTTCCTACAAAGAAAGTTTTATCTTTTTTAATATCTATTAAAGCTCCATTTAATTCATATTTTGGATTGTTTATATCAATTGCTGGAATAATCTTTTTTAAGCTTTTTATTAATTGTAAAGAGTCTAAAGAGATTTGAGCTTTATCATCTATTGTAGGGAATGTTGGATACTCTTCGTATGAAAATGTAGGTAATTTAAATTTTGTGCTTTTTTGTTTGATTATAATATTATTATCAATTGTCTCAAATGTTATAGTATCATCTTTTAAGCTTCTAACTATATCTAAAAGTTTTTTTCCATTAGCAGTGAAGATTCCAGGCTCAATAATATTAAATTGATTACTTTTTACTTCTAGTCCTATTTCACTATCTGTAGCTCTTATTATAACATCTGGGTTAGTTGCATCTAAGTATATGTGTGATGTTATATTTGTTGGATCTTTTCTCTCTAAAAAAGGTTGAGAGTTTATTAGAATTGACTCTATTATATCTTTTCTTGTTTCTATTTTCATACAAATCCCTTTATTATATATAAATAAATAGTATTAGTAGTATCTACTAATTTTTATGTGAATAGAGTTTTAAAGTTCTATATAGTCATCTTTTGAAAAGATTAATTTTTTTAGAACAATTCACAACTATTCACTTTTATTTTTTAAATTATATCCTCTTTTTTGTTTAAATTTAATATTTTTTTCTCTATTTTAAGTTAATAGTTTCAATTTTACTCTGTAATTCTTCTAATAATACCTTAAAATTCTCATCACTATCTATTAAATCTTCAATTTTTTTCATAGCATGAGAAATTGCTGAGTGGTCTTTCATTCCAAAATGTATTGCAATTTGTGGCATTGAAGCATTTGTTAAATTTCTTGATAGATATATAGCTATTCTTCTAGCCTCTACTATCTTTTTAGCTCTTTTTTTAGAGCGAAGGTCTGCTGGTTTTATATTTAACTCTTTTGCAACAAAATCAACAATTTCATCTATAGATATACTCTTTTTCTTTTCATTTAGATAATCGCTTATTGCATTTTTTGTAAATTCTAGTGTAATTGGCTGATTTAAAAGATTGCTCATAGCATTTAGTTTTATTAGAGTTCCTTCAATCTCTCTGATATTATTTCCTAAATTAGTTGCTAAGAAGTTTATAACATCATCGGGTATTCTAATACCATTTAATTGAGATTTTTTTTGAATAATTGCTATTTTGGTTTCAAGTTCTGGAGGATTTATAGATACTAGCATTCCCCATTCAAAGCGACTTTTTAATCTATCTACTAACCCAGCAATTTTTTTAGGAGCTCTATCTGAAGTTATAACTATTTGTTTTTTTAGGGAGTGAAGTTCATTGAAAGTATGAAAAAATTCATCTTGAGTTTGTTCTTTTCTTGATATAAATTGAATATCATCAATAAGTAAGATATCACAATTTCTATAATATTCTCTAAATCTATCCATACTTTTAGAGCGTAAATTTGCAGTATATCTATTCATAAATTGCTCAAATGTATTATAGATTATCTTTTTTCCACTTTTTAATAATTCATTTCCTATAGCTTGCATAAGATGGGTTTTTCCAAGTCCTACACCTCCATAGATAAATAGTGGATTGTATTGTTCTCCTGGTTTTTGAGCTACAGCTTTTGATACATTATATGCTAATTCATTTGAATCACCTACAACAAAGCTACTAAAAGTAAATGATGGATTTAAAAGTGTAGATGATTTTGAAGAAGAAATATTTTGTTTTTCTATAATTTTATTTGAATTTTTAGTGTTTTTAGTATCAATTATGATTTGTGCTTTTATACCACTTTCTACTTCATAGAGGTGGGCTAGTTTTTTAGCATATTTTGTTTTTATCCATTTTGCAGAAAGAATATTATTTGTTTTATAAATTATAACATCATCTCTTGAACTTTTTTTATCATATTCTAAATTTTTTATATATCTATCATATTCATTTTGGGAGATTTCATCTTTTAATCTATCTAAAACTTTAGTAGCAATATCCATTTTTAACCTACTTATGTGAAAAACTTTTTTATAATTTTAACAAAAATAAGCTAAAGTAGGCATTTATAATATTATGTGATTATATTATTCACATAGTGAAAGTGAAGGTGAATGAATATATTAGGAATTGACCCTGGAAGCCGTAATATGGGATATTGTATCTTAAATAAAGATAGTGTGAAAAACTCTCTTATAGAGGCAGGTTTAGTTAAAATAAAAAGTAGAACTTTGCAAGAGCAGATAGTTGAGATGATTGAAGCACTTGATTTAATATTAAAAACTCATAAAATAGATGAGGTTGCAATTGAGGATATATTTTATGCTTATAATCCTCAAAGTGTTATAAAGTTAGCACAATTTAGAGGTGCTTTGTCTTTAAAAATTTTACAAGAGATAGGATATTTTTATGAATATACACCTTTGCAAGTAAAAAAAGCATTAACTGGCAATGGTAAAGCTAGTAAAGAACAAGTTGCTTTTATGGTAAAGAGGATATTAAGTATTAAAAAAGAGATAAAGCCTTTGGATATTACAGATGCCATGGCTGTTGCAATTACTCATGCTCAAAGAATAAAATTTAGATAAATATTTAAAAAATTAAATTTTTTAAGTAATAATATATATAATTCGTTTTTTAAAAAATAGGGTTGTATAAACTTTGTTTTTTAAAAAAGTATGTTTTTTTTATATATTTTTAAACTTTTGGATAAAAAAGTGCTATTATTATGTTATAATAAAAAGAATCTAAAAAAGGTATAGATATGTATAATGTGTTACAGTCTAAAAATGTCTTATATGTAGAAGATGACAAAACAGTTCACGAAAATATCAAAGGTATATTAAGTGAGTTTTTCAATAAAGTAGTTGCAGCTGAGAGTGGTGAAGAGGCTTGGTTGAAATTTAAAAAAGAGAAGATTGATATTGCAATTGTTGATATTGAACTTCCAGGTTTTAGTGGATTAGAGCTTATTAAAAAGATTCGTAAAGAGCGTCCTGATATGCCAATAGTTGTAGTATCAGCATATACTAAAACAGATTATTTACTTGAATCAGTAGAATTAAAACTTGATAAATATATTGTAAAGCCTCTTACATCAAGAAAATTATATGAATTGTTAATGAAGCTTGAGAGTGAGATGGGTGAGACTACTTTGATTCATCTTCCAATGGATGTAACTATTGATACACTAAAGAGCACCATAACTTTTGGTGATAATAAATTTTCATTAACTTATCGAGAGTTAAAAATGATGGAGATGCTTGCAGAAAAGGGTGCTGTTACATATGAAGATTTATATCAATTTTGGAAAGAGACTCCAACTGATAATGCTATTAGATCATTTGTAAAACAGCTTAGAAAGAAATTACCAGAAGGATTATTGAAGGTTAGATCTAAGATTGGTTATGTTTTAGAGGGTAGTTAGTGAGAATAGATTCTTATAATAAAAAGATAGCAGCTTTAATTGTTATCTTTCCTCCTATTATACTTATTATTTATGCGGTTGTATCATATTCTATATTTTATACTTCTGAGAATACTAGTGATAAAAAAATTATACAATTTTATAAAAAAGATGTAACAGAAGATATTATAAATAGTTTAAAAACTAAAGTTAATACTTTAGCTATTATAGTATCAAATAATGACAAAAATTTATTTAAAAATGTTTTAAGTAGCTTAAAAGTTTATGATTGTAAGCATATTATATTATTTAAAAATGATAAAATAATTTTTTCAACTAAAAAAAATTTAGAAATACCTAAAAGAATTTTAAATGTAGCTGATGGATATTATGAGAGTAGAGATTATATTGTTTATTCAAAATATGCTAATAATGGAATAAAAATTGTAGCTTTTATGAAAAAAGAAGATATCCAAAAGAAGATAAATTATATAAAAAATCAATTAGATAATGCAAGAGAGAGTAGTTTAAAAAATACTATTTTTTGGCTAACTTTGATTTGGTTTATTCTTCTTTTTGTCTCTCTTTGGTTATCTACTAGTGTTTATAAAAGATTAAAAGAGTATGAAAAGAGTATAGATAATACAAATAAAGATATAATATTTCAGTCTAGACAAGCTATGCTTGGAGAGTTATTACCAATGATTGCTCATCAATGGAGACAGCCTTTAAATAAGATTGCATCTGTTTTAATGCGTATGAGATTTGAGATAATGAGTGGACATCCAAATACTCAGACTTTAGATAGACAAAGTCAAATCATAGAAGATAGTGTAGAGCTTATGAGTCAAACTATTGATGATTTTAGAACATTTTATAGACCAAAAGAGAACCCTCAAGAGGTTGATTTATCTATAATTGTTAGAAAGGCTGTATATTTTTTAGAAGAGCCTATTAATAAAAAGAAGATTAAAGTAATTAAAAATCTTATGCCTATTAAATATACTCTATATGAAAATGAGTTTTTACAAGTATTGATAAATTTAATAAAAAATGCAGTTGATGCTGTTAAAGAGAAAGGAGAAATTGATATCTTCTTAAAAGAGTTTAATGATGGTAGAATTGAGCTAAGAGTTGAAGATAATGGAACAGGAATACCTGAGGATAAATTAGAGAAGATATTTGAAGCACATGAGAGTAGTAAACAAGCATCTATGGGTCTTGGTTTATATATGAGTAAATTAATTATTGAAGAGAGAATTGGTGGAAAAATAAGTGCATATAATACTCCAAGGGGAGCTGGGTTTTTAATTTTATTATATAGAAAATAGTCTATTTAGAAAATAGATTAGGGTATTTTGCACCCTCAATTGCTAATCCTAATATTCCACTTTTTATATTAATAGGCTTAAATCCTTTTTTTGATAGAAATCTAGAGGCTTTAATACTATTTATCCCACTTTGAGAATATACTAAAATTTTACTATTTTTATATGGAACTATTTTGCTTATATTATTTTCTAAATTATTTAAAGGTATATGTATAGCTCCTTTTATATGACCTTTATTCCAAGAAGTATTATCTCTAATATCAATTATTGGATATCTATTTTCTTTTATTAATTTAATTGCTTCTTTTGCACTTATAGATTGAAAATTTGCAAAAATCCACCCCTTGATATAAGCTACCCATAATCCAACGCCTATCATAGCTATAAGATAGATTATTTGATAATTTTTTTCACTCCACTCTTTTATATTCATTTATGACCTTTTTTGAAATTGCTTTTAAATTATAACAAAAATTAAATCTTAATATGATATAAATATTCTAAAAGGAGATATAATGAGTAGATATAAAAGTATAACAAAAGAGTCTATAAGAGCTATGGTAGAGGCATTTTACCCTACAATTTTAGCAGACCCTATAACTTCACCACCTTTTAAAGAGAAGGTTGGAAGTGATATAAATTCAAAAGAGTGGCAAGAGCATTTAGAGTTATTGACAAATTTTTGGGCAATGAGTGCTCTTGGAGATATGGAATATAAAGGTTCACCTCTAATGCCACATTTTAATTTAAATTTAACAAAAGAGCAGTTTAATAGGTGGCTTGAGCTATTTTTTATTGCAGTTGATAAAGTATATGAGCCAAATGTAGGGGAGTTTTTCAAGCAAAGAAGTCAAAATATAGCACAAAATTTTATGAGAAATTTGGGAATTTTGTAACATTTTTAATTTAATATAGAGCTTATATAAAAAGCTATATCTAAGTGAGATTATAAAGTGATATAATCTATTATTATAATACTAAAGGAGTATAATGGAAATTTATGATATAGCAATAATTGGTGGAGGACCAGGAGGTATAGGAACAGCAATTGAGGCAAAAGTTTTAGGACTTGAGAATATTTTGCTTTTGGAAAAGAGTGATAATCATTCAGATACAATTAGAAAATTTTATAAAGATAATAAAAGAGTTGATAAAGATTGGCAAGGGCAAATTGTAGAGATTGAAGGCAATATCCCATTTAGTGATGGAACAAAAGAGAGCACCTTAGATTTTTTTGATGAATTAATTGATAATCATAAAATTGATGCCCTATTTAATACTGAAGTAGATAAAATAAGTAAAAATGATGATGGAACTTTTACAATTCGCTCAAATAGAGGAGAATTTAAAGCAAAAAATGTAGTAATTGCAATAGGAAGAATGGGAAAACCAAATAAACCAAGCTATAAAATTCCTCCATCAATTAGACAAAGAGTAAATTTTAATTTAGATAAATGTGGTAAGGGAGAGAAAATTTTAGTTGTAGGTGGTGGAGATAGTGCTACTGAGTATGCAGTAGAGCTTAGTAAAAGTAATGATGTAACTCTAAATTATAGAAGAGATGAATTAACTAGACCAAATCCAACTAATATTAAGCTTTTTTTAGAGAATTTAAATCAAGGTAAGTTAAAAGCGAAATTAGGAGTTGATATAGATAGTTTAGAAAATGAGCATGGTTTAGTAAAAGTAAATTTTAAAGATGGTAGTAGTGAAGTTTATGATAGAGTTATTTATGCAATTGGTGGGACTACTCCAGTTGATTTTTTAAAGAGTGCATCATTGGAATTAGATAGTAGAGGAGAGCCTATAATTAAAGATAATCTAGAGAGTTCAGTAGATGGTATTTATATAGCTGGTGATATTGCTTTTAAAAGTGGTGGTTCAATTGCAATTGCATTAAATCATGGGTATAAAATTGTAAAAGATATTTTATCTAAACAAAAATAATATTTCATTTTGAAATAAAAATATATAAATATAATATTTTGCTATATTATCTATAATAAAAAAGGAGATAATATGGCAAAACTTGATAATAATATAGAGTTTTATAACACATCTTCTATAATAAAGTCTCCAACAATTGGCTGTAAAATTCCTAAATGTATGGTAGTAAGTGGTGATATTGTTTCATGTGAATCAATAGTTGTTGAAGGAAGAGTAGATGGTGATATAATTTCTGTAAAGAAGGTTATTATAAAAAAAGGTGCTGTAGTTAATGGCATGATAAAAGCTAAAGAGGTTAGAGTAGAAGGTTCTTTGAAAGGTCCAATTGAAGCAGATATAATAGAAATAAGTAAAGATGGAAAAAGTGAAGGATATTTAATTGGCAATAAAATAGCAATATCTGGTAAGAGTGATGGAGATATATTATCAAAAGAGACACTCTTTATAGATAAAGGTGCTGAGGTTAATTCTCTGGAGATAAAATCAAAAGTAACAAAGGTATTGGGTAGAGTAAAAGGTTTTGTAGAATCAACAGAAGTGCTTGAAGTATTAGATGATGGTGTAGTAGATGGTGATGTTAAAACAAAAGATTTATTAAATTATGGTAATGGAAAAGTTTTTGGTAAAATATATAGATATGTAGGATAAAATCAAAAAATGGTAATAAAATTACTACAAATATAATTTATTAAGATATTTTTATTTTATTTTAATAAAATTAATATATTAAAAAGAGTATTATTTTAGAGTAAATTAATCTAAAGGAGTGATTATTATGGGGTTTTTTAGTAGTAAAAAAGAGAGTAGTCAAGAGAGTAAAAATGAAAGTAGTAGTATAAAAAGTTCAAATAAAAATGATTTTGTTAAAGATATAATTCCAACACCTACTACCAATGTATCTACTCTAAAAGATACTCTAAAAGTTAAAGCAAATATTGAAGGTGGTGGTTCAATTATTATTGGTGGTTTATTTGATGGTGATATTGAGATAGATGATACTCTTTTTATTGAAAAAGGAGCTAAATTTAGCGGGACTGTAAAAGCGAAAAATGTAAAAATATCTGGAGAGTTTAGTGGTGTAGTTTATTCAACAGCTGTTGAGGTTACAAAAAGTGGTATTTTTGAAGGTAATATAAAAAGTAATAAAGCATTTTTAGGCGGTAAGGTAAAGGGCATTATAAGGTCAATTGATTCATTAGAGATTAGTTCTACTGGAATAGTAGATACAAAAGAGTGCAAAAGTAAAAGAATAAAAGTTCAAGGTAAAGTTGAAGGAAGAGTAGTAGCTAGTGAATTGCTTGAAGTTACAAATAGTGGTTCTATAAATGGTGAAATTATAACAAAAGGTATTAGAACAGAGCAGGGAGGAGTAATTATAGGTAATATTCAAACTTATGATGCATCTTTACATGAGACTGAGAGTAATAAACAGTTTTCGTTAGATGAAATTAACTCAAATAGTAATGATATCGATGATGAGATAGCAAATTTAATAAATATAAAACCAGATGATATAAAAAAATATGCAAAAAAAGATGATGATAGTATAAAAAGAATTCCATCAGAAAAAAAAGAGAGTTAATTACATTTTAATATTTTTATGATACATTAGCTAAAAACTTTGGAGTTTAAATGGCTATTAAGGTTGCAATTATTGGAGGTGGAGTAGCAGGTGTAACTGCGGCTCTAACATTAGGAAATTTAGGGTTTGAAGTAGATATTTTTGAGAAAAATAGAGCATTAATTAGTGGACCACCTTTTTGTCATCTTCATGCAGGTGGAAATTTGTATCGTGAAATATCAGATCAACAGTGTATAACTCTTCTTAGACAATCTATAGATTTTGTAAAATTGTATCCTTTTTCAATTGATAAAAGACCCACTATATTTGCTACACCTATTTATGATCCATTTGAGCCTTTGGATATGATAGATAGATTAGAGTTATTAACAAATGAGTATAAGAAATTAATAGATAAAGATGCTTCAAATAAAGTTTTAGGTGAAGCTAATAATTATTATGAGATTTTTAGCAAAGATAAACTCTTGGAGATATCAAAAAGAGATATTGTAGAGCAACCCAAAAGTAATGACGAGTGGCTTATACCATTTGCTAAAAATTTAGATTTTGATACTATAAAGTTTCCAGTGATAGTAGTTCAAGAGTATGGGATTAATATGTTCAGAGTAGCTGCAAATAGTGGACTTGCCTTAGAGAATATGAATAATGTAAATATTCATAGAGAGACTAATGTTGTTAGTGTAAAAGAGATAGATAATGGTTTTGAACTAAGCTATAATGGAGCAAAAAATGGTAGCATAAAAGTTGATTACTTGATTAATGCAGCTGGTTTTAGAACAGGTTTAATTGATGATATGTTGGGTATTAAAGAGAAAAGATTGGTAGAATTTAAAGCAGCATATACTACCAAATGGGATATTAGAGAAAAAAAGTGGCCAGAGGTAATATTTCATGGAATAAGAGGCACCAAAAATGGTATGAGACAATTTACTCCATATTGCAATGGATATGTGCAGTTACATGTAATGACACCAGATGTAACTTTATTTAGTGATGGTTTAGTTGAAAGTAGTAATAGTAGTTCATATCCAAGACTTAGTAAAAAATATATAGATATTATTGAAAATGGATGGGATGATAAATTAAGAGATGAAAGAACACTAAAAGCTAGGGATTATATAGCTTATTTTTTTCCAAAGTTTAAGAGTGCAAAAGTTGGCGGAAAACCATTATTTGGTGCACAGCAAATAATAGGAGATGATCCGAGTTTAAGAGTTGCAGAAGTTAGTTTTCCAAAGCCAAAATATGCTAGATGTGAGATTGTAAAAGTTTCATCAGTAAATGATATGTCAAAAGTAATAGTAAATGATATAGCAAAATATTTTAATATAGATATAAATAAAGATATATTTGATATAAAAGAGCTTCAAATTTTAAATGATGATGATATAACAAAAAGAGCTTGTAGTGTGGCTGAAAAGTTAGGATATCCAAATGATTTGGGCATAAGATGTAATATTTTTGATAAGGATTAATATGAGTATAGAAGATAGAAAGAAGTGGGATAAAAAATATCAAGAAAATATAGAGCTTTTAGAGATAAGAGAACCAAGCCTATTTGTTAAAAAGTTTGCAAAAGCTACTAAAGGAGTTGATGCTTTAGATTTGGCGTGCGGGGTAGGGCGAAATGCACTCTATTTAGAAAATATAGGGTTTAGGGTAGATGCTATAGATATATCACCTGTTGCTTTAAATACTCTAAAGAGTAGATCAAAAGGAAATATAAATCTAATCGAGGCTGATTTAGATGATTTTATACCAAGCAAAAAGTATGATTTAATTTTAATGTGCAATTTTTTGGATAGAGATTTAATAGATAGAAGTAAAGAGTATTTAAATAGTGGTGGAGTCTATATTGTAGAGACATATATAGAAGATAAAGATAATCAAAAATCAAACTCAAACCCAAACTTTTTACTTAAGAAAGATGAATTATTAAAAATATTTAAAGATGGCTTTGAAGTTTTAGAGTATAAAACATTTTGGAATGAGAGTTATGAATTATATAAAATGAAAAAAGCTGCAATAGCAGTAAAAAAAATATAGATATGATATAATATCTTATGAGAAATGTTTTATTAATAATTATTAGTTTTATATTTATTATCTCTTGCAATAAAGAAGATAGATTAACTTGGACTGCTATTAATGTCAATTCAACCGGTAAGCAAGGCGATGCTCATCTAATCTCAAAAAATGGCAGATACTTTATGATTGATACTGGGCAGTATTACTATGTAAAAAGAACTTTACTTCCATTTTTACATAGCAAACATATAAGTTATATAGATTCTATTTTAATTACACATCCACATTTTGATCATTATGGTGGTATTACTGAGTTAATGAAAAGTAATATAAAAATTGGAAAAATATATTTTAATATTCCAACAAAAAAGAAGATGGAAAGTGAACCTTGGGGTGGAAGCTGGGATGATATTTTAAATATAATAAAA
>CAYPVY010000031.1:0-11863 GCA_964414305.1 uncultured Nitratifractor sp. | reverse complement strand
AACTATATTATACCAAAATTATTACTGATATTTGTAGTTAATTATAAAAGCTGTTGTATTCATTTGTAATAAAATTTGTGAAGTAGAATTTGTATAGAGGCATAACTTAACCCAAAGGTTAAGCAATAATTTTAGATAAAATTAAGCTTGAGCTGCTTTTTTTCTCATTGTTCTTAAAGTTGAAGCTGCTACTTTTATCTTTTTTCTAGTTCCATCTTCAAGAGTGATTCTAACTGTTCTTAAATTTGGAAGTTGTCTCTTTTTTGTTTTATTGTGTGCATGTGATACATTATAACCAACTAATGGTCCTTTTCCAGTTATTTGACATCTTCTAGCCATAACACTTACCTTTATTTGAATTTATTTATACTCAATAGTATAAAAAGTTGTGCGATTTTACAAAAATCTTACTTAATTGCTAATTAAATTAATTATCTTTTTTCTCTTTTAGAGCTCTTGCAATCAATTCAATTGGATTTTTAAACTCTACATCTACTCCATTTTGATACAAAGAGTTACTAATTTGCATTCTACAAGCACTACACTCTGCACTTACAATTTTAGCCTTTGTATCTTTAATCATCGCAGCTTTTGGTTTACCAGCAGCTTGGGCCAAATGAAACTTTTCACTCTGTATAGTTACTCCTCCAAAACCACAACACCTATTTGGATCACTCATCTCTTTTATTTCATAATTACTCTTTAGTAATTCTCTAGGCTCTTTTTCAATTCCTTGAACCTTTTTTGCATGACAAGCATCATGATAAGTAACCAATTCATCAAATTTAACACCCTTTTTATCTAAAATATCTTTTAAATTAGTCTCTTTATATAACCATTCTGTTGCCATAAATATTTTTTCATTTAATTTTTTAGCACGCTTTGCCCACTCATCCATACCTCTATTTTTAAAAAAAATCTCCCAATCATGCTTTATCATAGCTGAGCAAGTTGCTTCTGGGATAATCATAGCATCAATATCATCAAAAAAACTCTCAAAATACTCAATATTTTGCTTAGTTAGAGTCTCAACAGTATAAAAATCTCCAGTAAAATATGCTGGTGCAGAGCAACACTTTTGTTTTTTTGGAATAAATATATCAATATCAAGCTCTTTTAAGACATCTACTAAACTATCTCCAATCTCTGTATAATTATAATTTGCCAAACATCCAATAAATATTGCAACTCTTTTTTTGCCACTGCCTTTAATCTCTTTTGGATATTTATTTAAAAAACTAGTTTTACTAAGACTTGGTAACAATCTATCAGCTTTTAAAACTGGTAGATTAAACCTAGCCTTCATACCCTTATTTTCTACACTCTCAAAACCACATGTTTTAAATACCCATCCAAGCTTCATCATAATATCCATAAGCCATCTATGGCGAAGTAGAGTAAAAAAGGCTCTTTTAAACCATGCTATTCCATATTTTTTTGCAATATCTGCTCTAACCTCTTCAATAACCATATCAGTTGGAAGAGAATTTGGACACACCTCTACACAATTGGTGCATAAAAAGCAGCTCTCAAATATATCTTTTGCCTCTTTGTCTAAATCTAAATTTCCTCTTTTATACTCCCCTAAAAGGTCTATAAAACCTCTTGGACTAGTAACTTCATCTGCATTTACATTATGAATTGTGCATACGGGAATACATTTACCACACTTAATACACTCATCGCTAATTTTAGTAAAATCAAACTTCTCATTTAGCTCACTCAAAAGTGCCTCCAATCTATAAATAAGCAAAGCTAATAAATAAACTCTTTATGCTTTGCTTTTTTATTTTGAAACTTTTATTTATACTGTCTTTGAAAAACTCTTTTTATTACCCTGATACTTTTGCATATAAGCATCAAAAACCATAGCTATATTTCTAATAAGTAATGTTCCAGTCTCACTTACTTTTAACTTATCTTTACTTAAAGTAACAAGTCCTTCATCAATAAACTCTTTTAAAGCCTCAATAGAATTGGCAAAATACTCTTCAAAATTTATATTTAAATCTTTTTCAATTCTACTTATATCGATTGAGAAATTTGCCATAAGCTCCATAATAACCTCTTTTCTAATATAGTCATCATCGCTTAACTCTATGCCTCTTTCATATGGTAGTCTTCCACTATCAATTGCCTCTTCATATCTTTTCATATCTTTAGTATTTTGAGCATAATAGCGTTTACCTTCACCTATACTTGTTAGACCAATTCCAATCAAATTTGCCCCACCTTTTGTAGTATATCCTTGAAAATTTCTATGAAGTTCACCTTTTGCAATTGCTCCAAAAAGCTCATCTTCAGGCTTGGCAAAATGATCCATTCCTATCATTTTATATCCATTGCTTGTTAAGAAATCTATTGTATATTTAAAAATCTCTAATTTAGTTGCAGGACTTGGAAGAGTAGTCTCATCAAATTTTCTCATAGTCTTTTTAAGCCAAGGAACATGCGCATAATTAAATACAGCCAATCTATCTGGATTTAGGCTCAAAACCTTATCAAGAGTAGCTTTAAAGCTATCTAAACTTTGATATGGAAGCCCATATATCAAATCACTATTTATACTATTTATTCCATACTCTCTTGCAAGTTCAACAGCCTCTTTTGTAAGTTCATATGGCTGCACTCTATGCACCTCTTGCTGAACCCTCTCATCAAAATCTTGAATACCAAAACTAATCCTATTAAATCCGTGTTTTTTAAAGACCTCCATTTGCTCTTTATTAAAAAATCTTGGGTCTATCTCTACACTAATCTCAGCATCTTTGCTCCAGTTTGGAAAGGCATCTTTAATATAGCTTACTATCTCATCAAGCTCAAAAGCTTTATAAAAAGTAGGCGTTCCACCACCAAAATGAAATTGTATAACCTCTCTATTTCTATCAATATGCTCTTTTAAAATATCTATCTCTTTTTTTAAATACTCTACATATCTACTTAATTTACTCTCTTTTGAAGTAAATATTACATTACATCCACAAAAATAACAAGCACTTCTACAAAATGGTAAATGAACATATATTGATAACTTATCTTTACCCTCATCTAAATATTTCAAATAACTCTCATAACTAAACTTATCACTAAACTCCAAAGCAGTTGGATAACTTGTATATCTAGGACCTGGCTTTGAATATTTGCTATATTGTTCTAAATTTATACTACTCATCTTCACCTCTTTTACTATCAAGCCAAACCATTATACCCTTTTGTGCATGCAACCTATTCTCTGCCTCTTGAAATATCTCATTAGCATGAGCTTCAAATACCTCTTCACTAACCTCATATCCTCTATATGCTGGTAAACAGTGTAAAAATATTGCATCACTCTTTGCAAAAGACATCAATTTACTATCTACCATAAATCCATCAAAATCTTTTACTCTTTTCTCTTTCTCATCCTCTTGCCCCATACTTACCCAAGTATCAGTAGTTACTACATCAGCTCCACTAACAGCCTCTTTTGGATCATTAGTAAATATAAGTTTAGCTCCACTATTTTTTGCTAACTCTTTTGCTTTTGATACTACATTATCATCACACTCATACCCTTTAGGTGTAGCTACCCTTAACTCAAAGCCCAAAATAGCAGCCAAATTTACCCAAGAATTAGCCATATTATTTCCATCACCAACATAAGCAACAATTGGATTTTTATCTTTACCAAACTCTATCATTGTTAGATAATCTGTCATTAACTGCACAGGATGAAAACTATCTGTTAAACCATTAATTACAGGCACTTTTGAATATTTTGCAAACTCTTCAAGCTTTGATTGCTCATATGTTCTAATCATAACCATATCAACCATAGAACTAATGACTCTTGAAGTATCTTTTATAGGTTCACCACGACCTATTTGTAAATCATTACTAGATAAAAATAGCCCTACTCCTCCAAGCTGATATATACCTACTTCAAAACTAACTCTTGTCCTTGTAGAACTCTTCTCAAATATCATCCCAAGGGTCTTCTTTTCCATATAAGGGACAAGTTCTCCTCTTTTTGTTTGCTCTTTTATCTTTATAGCTAAATCTATCATCTCTAATAGTTCATTTTTGCTAAAATCTGTTAATGTTAAAAAGTGTCTCATTTACTATTCCCATACATAAATATACTCAAAGTATCTATTAAATTACTCAATTAAAGATGTATTTTATCATAATATTCCAAAAAAGTAGTAAATATAATAAATATAAATCTTTTAACATATTTATAACACTTTTTAAATAATAAATAAGCGATTTTTTGGTATTATTTGTAATAATGTAAAAGGATTAATATGAAAAGAAATCTATTTATATCTTCTATTTTAGCAATTTTACTTACTGGATGCTTTGAGATAAAACCTCAAAAAGCAAAAGTTGTAGACTCAGAAGTAGAAGGACTAGAGTATCAATGCACAGGTTTAATTGATTATACAGATAAAAATGGAACACTTGAGTGTTCGCATATGCCAATAGCTTTTTTGGTTGGAGAGATTAAATTGGGTATTATTTATAAAATTCCAAAAGATGGTATAATTTTGCCTCAAGATATTGTAAATGTCCCAAGAGATAAAGTCTATAATAAAGATGTGATAAAAATTTTGACAATTTTACAATCTTTAGATAGCGATAAAAATCCAGAAAATGGAATTCAAATCACAAAAGAGACAAGAGATAAACTATCTAAGCTACCTGTTATAGATATTAAAAAATACTCTTTAGATGAGATAAAAGAGTTAATAGAGACTCAAATTGAAGATATAAACTTCACAAAACCAAAAGAGTCTATATTGCATCTTAATAGATCTATGAGAAGATATAACATTACAAAACAAAAATTAGATGAAACTATATTAAATGAACTAGAGATAGACTAATAACCTATCTCTATAACTTCATATGCAGCTTTTTTTGATTTTGCTGCTTCTTTTTTATTAGATTTATTAGACTTTTTTTTCACAACTACTTTTTTAGAACTACTCTTTTTTGCTTTAGTCTTTTTTTTATTTTTTAAAGCACTTTTTGAACTCTTTTTGTTTACTTTCTCTTTTTTATCCTTAACCTTTGGTGATTTAAATATTGATGAAGCATAATAATTCTTTAACTGTGCTCTATCATATCCATAAATATCTCTTCTAAAGTGTAAATTACCATAATCATCAACAAAAGATGTAAAGTAAGTTATATCAACTGGTATTCTTCTTCTTAATCCTATTTGCTTATTTTTATTTGTCTTTAACCTCTTCATAATAGCATCTACATCTATATTGCTATTAAATAATGATAGTGCTTGAAGCAATTCTCTAGGTTTTTGTATTCTCATACATCCATGGCTAAATGCTCTAACCTCTCTAAAGAAGAGTCGTTTACTTGGCGTATCGTGTATATATACTGAATATTTATTTGGGAATAAAAATTTAATCTTTCCTAAGGCATTTTTATAACTAGGCTCTTGCATAAAGTGATATGGAATATGTTTTTTATTATTTGCATATTTTCTCCAATTAACTTTTGCAGGATCTACCCTTTTTGCCTCAGGTCCCCACCCATCATATAGATATTTATGTTGTCTGTCATAATAGTGAGGATTTTTAATTAAATGTTTAATCATCTCTTTTTTTACAATACTTTCAGGAATCCTCCAATATGGATTTACTACTATTGTAGTCATTACATCACTAAAAACTGGTGTTGGATGGTCTGGTTTTCCAGTTACTACCCTCATTGTAGTAACTAAATCTTTTCCTTCATATACATATAATCTAAAAGCTGGAATATTAAGCTCTATTCTAACTCTTGCTTCATCTCTTTTGCTCCACTTTATTCTATCTAAATTAAGACGCATTTTTTTTATATAATAACTAACAGGTCTTCTAAACTCAACTCTTGTAGCTCTATCAATTACACTATTACCTTTATATCCATGTCTTAGCTTAAATCTCTTAATAGCCTTTGCCATACAATTATCATATACAGTAGAATTCATAGGCTCACTACAGTTATTCAAATCACCTTCAAGTTTCAATCTTTTTCTAATAATTGGAATTGCATCATCTACACTACCAACCTTTAAAGTTCTATTAACTTTTGCTAATTTCCAGCCACCACTATGTTTTATATCTATGAATTTAACAAGTGATTTTTTAAGCTTATGATACTTAAATCTTCTTGGCTCTACATTATCAAAAATATCCCCAAAAGTGCCATTAAATTTTGCACTATTTAAAATCTTTTTTGCTGAATATGGTGGTTTATAATGCTCATATGCTACTGTGTAATCATATTTTTTTCTTAGAGTCTCAATATACTTATCAAAACTCTTCCAGTCAATTCCACCCTCAATTAGATAATTCATATAGGCATAATATAATTTATCTAATTTTTTATTTAGAGTTGGAGAAATTTTTTTCTTTTTTATATCTTTTTTGATACCTATATACAACCCATAAAAAGGTAAATCTTCAGCAACACTTTTATCTTTTTTAATTCTATCTAATAACTCTTTTGATAAAGTTGTCAACTTTCCATTATCTACCCATGTATTTGACAAACTTTTACTCTTTTGCAATTGATTTTCTTTGTTTATCTCTTCACCAATCACACAAGAGCTAAAAATAGATATTGTAATCAAACTTTTAAATATTATACTTTTCATTTAAACCAACCTAATTATGTAACAATTTCTAAAAATGCTATGAAAAAAACGAAGAATATTAAAGCAAAAAAGCCTTAATATTAAATAGCAAATATATTTTATCAAACTATTTATTTAAGTTATATAAAGGTAACAAAAAAGTAACTAATTAATTCTTCTTCCCCACATAAATCTACTTCTATAAAAAGGCTTATTCAAACTAGTAATTACAACCCTATGCTTAGCACTACTAGCATGTATAAAATATCCATTACCAATATAAATACCCACATGATTTACATAACCGCGCCTTCTTCTTGATGTATCAAAAAATATCAAATCACCTGGTCTTAAATTTCTCCTACTAACATATCTACCAAAATATGCTTGTCTTCTTGAAACTCTAGGTATTACTCTACCTTTTGCATGCCTCATAACATACTGGGTAAATCCAGAACAATCAAATCCTCCTCTACCAGTAGCACCCCAAACATATCTAGTTCCTAAAAACCTTTTTGCATATGCTACAACTCGTCTTGAACTACCACCTACATATTTAGAATCTCTTTGAGTATATCTACTAAGTAAGCCTTTTAGTCTTCTTTTTCTTTTTGCAGATAATTTTGCTAACTTGAGTGCTTTCTTTTTAGATACATTTAATACATAACCCCTCTTTAAACCTCTTGTTCTAATCGTGGGATTTAGAAGTCTTAATTGAGCAATAGTTAAATGATATTTTTTAGCTATTTTCCAAAGAGTATCACCCCTTTTAACAACATGCCTAGTAATTACAACAGCATTTTTATGCTCTTGAACTTTTATCTCTTTTCCAATAACACTAAGCTCCATTCCAGCTTTTAGTTTTGGATTTTTCTTTAAATTATTTAGGCTTCTTAGCTTATCAACTTTCATATTAAATTTTTTTGCTATACTATATAATGTATCTCCACTCTTTACTACATATACACTTTTTTTATTATTTTTTATGGCCTCTTTTGCACTCTCTACATATCCTTTTGTAGGAATCTTCAATATATCACCAGGATGAATTAGTTTGCTATTTTCTAATTTATTTAATTTTACCAAATCAGATATCTTAACTTTATATTTCCTTGCAATAGAAAAGATAGTATCGCCAGAAGAGACTGTATAAGTGAGCTTTTTTTTACTTTTAGTGCTTTTTTGATTATCTGCTGATGATTTAACCTCTTTTTTTACCTTTTTATCTTTTGTTTTATTAGACTTTTTATTAATATTTTTAGTAATTTTTTTCTTTTTATTATTTTTAATTTTTTTATCTTTTTTATCACTTTTCTTATCTTTATTTCCAGATTTGATTATCTTTTCTAACTCTTTTGGAGTTAATGTTAGCTTTTTATCTTTTCCATTTTCACTAACTATAACTACTATTTTACCATCTTTTTTTACTATTTTTTTAATATTTGTTACACTCTGATTAGCCAATACAGAAGTAAAAGATACTGTTACACCCATTATAAATATTGTATAAATCTTTCTTAACATAAATCCTCACTTATATAATATATTCGTAATTATTAAATTATTTTATCATTTTTAAACTAACGAATTATTAACAAATATGGATAAAAAATAAACTGATTTTTTCATATATATTTATAATAACATATTTCACATAAATATTACATATTATTTTTAAAATTTAAAATACAATTTGTGCATTCTTTTATTTTATTGGTATCTACAATATCTTTTAATGAATCAAGATTTAATATATTTAAATTATGTTTTTTTAATTCTATTAACTTCTCTTTTTTAAATTTTGCTAAAATTCTCGATAATGTCTCAGGAGTTAAATTTAACATTGCAGCAATTTCATTATTTTTAAGTCTTTTGAAAAGTTCTTGATTTCTAATTATCAAATCGGCAACTTTAGCTTCAGAAGATAAAACAGTCTCATTATGAACTAATGTAGATAGAATCATGACCTTGCCAGTTAGGGACCTAATAATATTTAAAGCAAATTCAGAACTTCCCAAAAGCTTATATACTATTTCAAATGGTAATAATCCAATTACACCATCACTTAAAAATTCACAAGTAGCTGGATATGGCTTTTGCTCAAAACAAGCATATTCTCCAATCAAAGATGGTGCATGAAGCGTATGTATATATATTTGGTTACCTTTAGGTGTGCTCTTATACAGCTTAACACTACCTTCAAGCAATACATAAAGATATCTACTACTATCCCCCTCATAAAATAAAATACTATCTTTTGCATAATTTTTTATTAAAAGCTTATCATGCAATAGTTTATTATATTCTTGAGATAAGTTTGCAAAAAATGGTATATCTTCAATTCTATACATTAAAAACCTACTTTTATTTATATAATAACATATTTTTAAAAATATTATATACTAAAAAATGGGCATATTATAAATTTTATCAAAAAATGTTATTTTTACTTCTCCGAACCAAATTAAATTATCTTTAAATTATAATCTTTAAATCCAAATCACTAAACTCCATTAAACAATACTCAAAAACACTTTATATATTATTTCTTAGATAAGTATTGTATTAATTCTTGAATTAAGAAGATTATATCTTTTTGCTATCTAAAATAATAGTAACTGGACCATCATTAATAATCTCAACTTCCATATCACTTCCAAATTTACCACTTTTAACCCCAACAAAAGAGCTAAGTTGTTCTATAAACTCGCTATATAACTCTTTTGCTTCTTGTGGAGCCATTGCATCACTAAAGCTTGGACGATTTCCTCTCTTACAATTTGCAGCAAGTGTAAATTGACTTACAACCAAAACTTCACCATCAATATCTTTTATTGATAAATCAAATTTTCCACACTCATTATTAAAGATTCTAAGCTTTATAATTTTATTTACAAGCTTTGATACATCCTCTTTTGTATCGTCATCTAAAACACCAAGCAGTATATTAAATCCTCTTCCAATCGAAGAAAACACCTTCCCATCGATACTTACACTACTTCTTTTCACTCTTTGAATTAAAGCTATCATTTAAAGTTTCCAAAACTAAGAGGTGCTTTTATATCTTCTAATTTCTTAACTATTGCTATTACTTTTTGTAAATCATCAATCTTTTTACCACTAACTCTAATCTCATCGCCTTGTATAGCTGGAGTAACCTTTAACTTTGAATCTTTTATAGCCTTTACTATCTTTTTAGCTTCATCTCTTTCGATTGTATCAACAATTTTGTAAATAACTTTTACATTACCGCCACTAATACCTTCTCTCTTAATCTCTTCAAGAGATTTTGGAGATAAACCTCTTTTAATCATCTTTGAAATTACTATATCTTTTAGAGCATCTATTTTGCTATCACTACTGCTTGATAATGATAAAATTTTTGCCTTATCATTAAGATTTATATCTACTTCAATCCCTTTAAAATCAAAGCGTGTTTTTACCTCTTTTTTTGCCTGTTCTATGGCATTTTTCATCTCCATAAAATCTAGCTTTGCAGTAATATCAAAGTAGTGCTCTTTTGACTTTGCCAATCTCTACTCCTCAATTCTAATAAAGCTTACATTATCACCTACACTCTCTAATTTTTTAAGACTATCTATTGCATTTTTTATATTTTTCTCTTGGCACATATGGGTTGTAAGAAGTAATCTTACTCTATTTTCTACTCTTGAATCTTTTTGAAGTATAGATGAGATAGATATCCCCTCTTTACTAAGAGCCGATGTAACAGAAGCTAAAACTCCTGGCTTATCCTCAACTTTTAATTTAAGATAATATTTTGATTGAATTTCATCTATATCCACAAGCTCCAATTTTTTACCCTCTAAGCCCTTTTTATAGCCAAGCATAGGTCCTCGATTTCCTCTTGCAATCTCAATAATATCTGCAATTACTGCACTAGCTGTTGCATCTCCACCAGCTCCTGGTCCATAAAACATTGTCTGCCCTACGCAATCTCCTACAACCCCAACTGCATTCATAACACCATCAACTTTTGAGATTGGGTTTGTATTTTTTACCATTGTTGGATGAACTCTTATCTCAACACCTTTTGCTTGTCTCTTTGCAACTCCAAGAAGCTTAATCTCATATCCAAACTCTTTAGCAAACTCAACATCAGTTGGTGTAATATTTTCTATCCCTTCAATTAAAATATCCTCTGGCTTAGCATCTATACCATAAGCGATACTTGCTAAGATAAGAACTTTATGAGCTGCATCAAAACCACCTACATCAAATGTCGGGTCTGCTTCTGCGTAGCCAAGCTCTTGTGCCTCTTTTAATACCTCATCATAGCTAACACCTTCATTAATCATTTTTGTTAGCATATAGTTACAAGTCCCATTTAAAATACCTGTGATTGACTCAATATGATTAGCACTAAGACCATTTCTTAAAGCCCCAATAATAGGAATTCCACCAGCCACACTTGCCTCATAAAACAGTGGTAAATCACCAGCAATCTCTTGCAACTCATATCTATGATATGCAAGTAAAGCTTTATTAGCAGTAACTACTGCTTTGCCATTTTTTAAAGCTCTTTTTACTAACTCATAAGGCTCTTCTACTCCACCCATAAGCTCAACTACAATATCAATTTGAGGGTCATCTACAACATCCAAAGGATTATCAATAAGTTTTATATTAACATCTCTTTTTTTAGATAAATCTTTTACTACACCTTTAGTTGCAACTATCTTTTTACCAGCTCTAGCCTCAATTATATCGCTATTTTTTTCTAATATATTAGCTACACTGCTTCCAACAGTTCCAACACCTAAAATTCCTATTCTAATCATTTAGATTCCTCTTTTTGATTTTTATAATCATTTAAAAATTTTTTTATGTTTTTAGCTGCTTGGCGAATTCTTTTCTCATTCTCAATTAAAGCAATACGAACATACTCATCACCATATTTACCAAAACCAATACCAGGACTTACAGCAACTTTTGCTTTTAAAAGCAACTCTTTTGAAAACTCAAGACTTCCTAAATCCCTTGCAATCTCTGGTATTTTTGCCCAAATAAACATACTCGCTTGAGGTTTACCAAGCTCCCAGCCAGCATTTTTGAAAGATTCTATCATTACATCTCGTCGCTTTTGATATTTTGGTATTACAATCTCATCTACAAGATGAGTATAATCATCTAAACCAACTGTAGCAGCAACTTGAATAGGTGTAAACATTCCATAATCAAGCCAAGATTTTATCTTTTGCAAAGCCCCAACAAGCT
>CAYPVY010000030.1:0-12061 GCA_964414305.1 uncultured Nitratifractor sp. | reverse complement strand
CTAAAAGTTCCAAAAAATACAAAAAATGGACAAAAATTTCGTCTCAAAGATAAAGGGTTTCCAAAAAGTGGAGGTGGTAAAGGAGATTTGTATTTGGTAGCAAATATTGTCTTACCTGATGTTGACACTTTACCAGAAGATTTAAAAGAGTGCTTAGAGAAACTACCAGAATAAGGAGTAAAATATGCACGGATATGATGAACCAGTATATTTAATAAGTATAGTAGCAAATATGTTAAATATACATCCTCAAACCTTGCGTCAATATGAAAGAGATGGACTTATTAAACCATCTAGAACTCAAGGTAGAGTAAGATTATACTCGCAAAGAGATATAGATAAAATGAAAATGATTCTTAGATTGACTAGAGATTTGGGTGTTAATCTTGCAGGTATTGATGTAATTTTGCGTTTAAAAGAACAAATGGAAGAGATGGAAAGAGAGATAGAGAGTCTAAAAGAGGCTTTAAGAGAAGCAAACCGTGATGCAATTGTTCCAAAAAGCAAAGCAATAGTAAGAAAAAAAAGTAGATATGATATAGTAATTTTTGAAGATAAAGAGTAGATAATGAAGTATAAAAAAGTTAAGAAAAAAGCACTTAAAATATATTGTGATAATACAGATAAAATAGAAAATGAGCAATTATGGGAGTATATTTTAAATAGTGCTAAAGATTTTGGATTAAAAGGAGCAACTGTATATAAAGCAGTTGCAGGAATTGGTTCAACACAAACTATTCATAGATTTGATCTTCTTACTTTATCATCTACTATGCCAATAGTAATAGAGATTATAGAAGATGAGGATAGATTAAATAACTTTTTAGACTCTTTAAGCTTAGATATTAAAGATATATATGCCATAATGTATGATGTAGAAGTTTTGGAGTAGGTTTAAATGAATTTTAATTTATTAATTTTTGTTGCAATTGGTGGTTCTATAGGTGCAGTGTTAAGGTTTGTCATTTCATATTATTGCAATAAGTTTTTAGGTTCAAATTTTGCTTATGGAACATTAACTGTTAATATTTTAGGTAGTTTTTTGATGGGGTTTTTATTTTTATATTTTAATCAAGTCATTTCTCCAAACTTAAAAACAATGCTTACAACTGGTATGCTTGGAGCTTTAACTACATTTTCAACTTTCTCTTTAGAGACAATTTTAATGCTTCAAGATGGAGTATATTTAAAAGCATTTTTAAATATAGTTTTAAATGTAGTTTTATCTTTAATGGCAACAATATTAGGAATGTATCTATTTAAAAAGGCTTATGGTATCTAAATTGCAAAATATGCAATTTAGACTATTTTTCTATCTCCATGATTTTTTCCACTCTTTTTTCGTGTCGTCCACCTTCTGGTTTTGTAGTAATAAATGCATCAATAATACTCTCTACCACACCCAAACCTACTACTCTTTGACCAAAACATAATATCTGTGCATCATTATGTGCTCTAGCCATTGATGCAGTATATGCATCATGACATAGAGCAGCTCTTATACCTTTTACTTTATTTGCTGCAATACTCATACCAATTCCAGTCCCACATATTAATATTCCAAAGCTTCCTTTATCTTCTTTGACTGCTAAGGCACACTTTTTTGCATAGTCAGGATAATCAACTCTATCCTTACTATAAGGACCCAAATCTTCAACTTCAATATTTTTATTTTTTAAAATCTCTATTACAAAATCTTTATAATCAATTCCTGCATGGTCTGTTGCTATGTAAAACTTCATATTTTTTCCTTTTATGGTAATATAATATTTAATATCCAATCAACTGGAGCAAACAAAATTTGGTTTAATTGTGGTATAAAAAGTATTCCAAATAGTATTATCATACCATATGGATAAATCTTTTCATAAAACTCAGCTATTTTATATATTTTAAGTTTTAAAGCTAGATATTGCACTGCTTGTGAACCATCAAGAGGTGGTATAGGCCATAAATTAAATACAGCTAATACCACATTTATCATTATGCTTTGTGCAATAAAAAGTGCTACAAAAATACCAAATAAATCATTAGGATTTTTAAAAATTGGTAAAATAGTAGCAAATAAAGTAGCTAAGATTAGATTATAAGTTACTCCAGCTAATGCGACAGCTATTGCCCCACCATAACCTCCATTTCTAATAACAGTATTTATGTTTACTGGCACAGGTTTTGCCCATCCAAATAGAAATGGAGCATGAGTAAAATATAATATAGCTGGTATTAAAATAGTCCCTATTGGATCGATATGAACAATAGGGTTTATACTTAATCTTCCTTGAATTTTTGCAGTATCATCACCATATTTATATGCAATATACCCATGCATAATCTCATGTCCAATTATAGCTACAGCTAAAGCTAATATAGAAGCTACAATTTTAATTATTTCTATTTCACTCATCTTGTTGGCTTTTCTAGTTGCATTTTATCAATATTTCTAAACATTCTTTCCCACCTAATTGTAAACCTATATTTATTCCATTTCTCTTCGCACTCTTTTGATTGGATATCTATGTTTTTACATATTTTTTTTAAGAGTTGGTGGTCTCTTCCCCCACCATTACCATTTGCTACTCTATCATAACTTCTATACTCTATACTCATCCAGGTAAACCAAGGTTTTCCAATAATTAAAGAGTATGGCACTTCTCCCCAAAATCTACTATCATCGGAATTATCTCTATTGTCTCCAATCATATAAAAATGATCTTTTGATACTTTTTTATAGAATGCATTTATAGGTGTTCTTGTAAAGTTACTAACGGGTGCATCTAAATCTTCTATATAAACTGGTTTCATATCTATTTTTTTACCAGTAGCAAGATAATATTGTAGTAGCAAAAAGCTATTTCCATCATATTCTGGTGAATATTGAATACCTGGATATTTATCTTTATATGGATTATCTACCCATAATTTTCCCATAGCTTTAATTATTTTATTTTTCGGATAATTTTTTTTGATAAACTCATCACCTTCATGAAAATGTATTAATAGGTGTTTATCATAATATAATAGTTCATCTCCACCTACTGCAACACATCTTTTAACAAAATGTTGTTGTTTGTTTGTTGGAACATAAAATATTACTATATCTTCTCTTTTAGGTCTAGGACCTTCTATTAAATGACCATTTTTATTAAAGTCAGGAAGAATTTTTATACCAATTATAGGTATTTCAGGAATTGGTATTCCATAGCTAAATTTTTTAGCAAATAAAAAGTCTCCAATTAATAAAGTTCTTTTCATTGAACCACTTGGAATTACAAAAGATTGTAATCCAAAAAATATAACTAATAATACTATTATTATTGTTCCAGTCCAACTTGTAGAGAATTTGTAGATTTTGTTAAATATTTTTTTCATTGGATTCTTCTTTTAGCTGATTTTAGGGTATTGCTAAGTAGCATAGCAATTGTCATTGGGCCAACTCCTCCAGGAACTGGAGTAATGTATGAGCATTTTTTTGAAACATTTTCAAAATCAACATCACCTACTAATTTACCATTATCTAATTTGTTAATTCCAATATCAATAACTATTGCACCTTCTTTTATCATATCTTCTTTTATTAAACCTGGAACTCCTACGCCAACAATTACAATATCAGCTTTTTTAGTATGTGATGCTAAATCTTTAGTATAAATGTGAGTAACTGTTACAGTGGCATTTGCATTTAACAATAAAGCTGCCATTGGTTTACCTACTATATTACTAGCTCCAACTACGCAAACATCTTTTCCTTCTAGATTAATATCATATTCTTTAAACATTTCCATAACTCCAAGAGGAGTGCAAGGTGCAAAGGCATCTAGATTTTCTATTACTCTTCCCATGTTGTAAGGGTGAAATCCATCAACATCTTTTTTGGGGTCAATCACTTCTAATATTTTTGTTGTATCTATATGCTTAGGAAGTGGTAGTTGCACTAAGATACCATCTATTCTTGGGTTGTTATTCATCATTTTTATAGTTTCTATTATCTCTTCTTGTGTAATAGTATCAGGCATTTTATGAACTATTGAGTAGAATCCAACATTTTTACATGATTTTTCTTTCATATTTACATAAGTATGACTTGCAGGGTCATCACCTACTAAAACTACTGCTAATCCTGGAACAATACCTTGGAGTTTTAGACTATCAACCTCTTTTTTTATATCATTTTCTATTTTTTGTGATAGTTTTTTGCCATCAATTAGAGTCATTCTAATCCCTTATTTTAAAAAGAATTTGGGTATTATATCTAAAAAAAGATTAGGCGGTAGTGTTGAAAGTTTGGTTTGGTTTATTAGTTTGTATATTTTTTGTATATGGTGAAGATTTTATATCAGAATATGAGTATGGTCAAATGCTTTATAAAAATCCAAGAGGTGTAAGTTGTGCTAAGTGTCATGGTGATTTAGGGGAGGGGAGTTTTATCGCATCTTTTATAAATAATGACGGTATAGAAGAAAAATTTTATGGTCCAGATATTAGAAAATTAGATTTACCTACTTTTAAAAAAGCAATAAGTAAAGGCGGAAAAATAATGCCAAAATTCTATCTTACAAATAAAGAGATAGAAGCAATATTTAAATATATCAAAATAGTTAATAATTATGAAAAACCACAAGATGTTCAAGATAATAATGATAACAATGATAGCGATATTCCAGAAGTTGTAGTAGATGATAATTACACACTAGATGATGAGGATAATAAGCAAAATAATAATACAATTTTAGGTAAAATATTTAAATTAGATGATAATGAGACAAATAATAGCGAGGAGTAGAATATATGGAAGATTTTTTGAAAAAGGCAAAAGAGAGTAGCTCAGTAATTGCAACATTGCCAAGTGCATTTAAAAAAGATATTTTAAATCAAATGTCAAAAGCTTTAATAGAAAATAAAGATTATATAATAAAACAAAATAGTATAGATATGGAAAATGCAAAAGAGTCAAATCTAAGCTCAGCTATGGTTGATAGGCTTTTGTTAAATGAAGATAGAGTTGAAGCTATGGCAAAATCTCTTAGAGAAATAGCTATTTTAAAAGAACCAGTTGGTAGAGTTCTTGATGGATGGTGGACTGATGATAATATAAGAATAGAAAAAGTTTCTGTTCCAATTGGAGTAATTGGAGTAATTTATGAGTCTCGTCCTAATGTAACTGCTGATGTTGGGGCTTTATGTTTTAAGAGTGGTAATGTTGCTATCTTAAAAGGTGGTAAAGAGGCTGAATATTCAAATAGAGCAATTGCAAAGGTTCTGCAAGATGTCTTAATCAAAAATAATCTTCCAAAAGAGATAATATCTCTTTTGCCTGATAGCTCTAGAGAAGGTGTAAGTTATTTGATTAAACAAGAAAAATATGTTGATTTAATAGTTCCAAGAGGTGGAGAAGCTTTGATTAGATTTGTAGCACAAAATGCTACAGTTCCAGTAGTAAAACATGATAAAGGGCTTTGCCATACTTATATACATAAAGATGCTGATTTTGAAAAGGCAATTAATATTTCTATAAATGCAAAGTGTCAAAGACCTGGAGTTTGCAATGCTATGGAGACACTATTAGTAGATAAAGATATAGCAAAAGATATTTTACCAAAGTTAAAAAAAGCTTTTGATGAATATCATACAGAACTTAGAGTTGATGAGGAATCTCTTAATATTATTGATGCTAAGTTGGCTACAAATGATGATTATGATACAGAATATTTAGCTAATATTTTAAGTATAAAGCTAGTTGATGGATTAGATGAAGCAATTGAGCATATATCTAAATATGGCTCAAGTCATTCAGAAGCTATAATAACTGAAAATTATAGTGTTGCAGAAGAGTTTTTAAATAGGGTAGATGCAGCAACTGTTTATGTAAATGCTTCTACTAGATTTACTGATGGTGGAGCATTTGGTTTTGGTGCTGAAGTTGGAATTTCAACAAATAAGTTACATGCTAGAGGACCAATGGGAATAAATGAGCTTACAACTTATAAATATAAAATCTATGGAACGGGACAAATTAGAACCTAATGAAAGATAAAGTAGTATTAGAAATAAAAGATTTATCTTTTGGGTATGATGAAAAGTTATTGTTTAAAGATTTTTCATTAGATGTTAGAGTAGGGGAGTTGGTCTCAATTGTTGGCAAAAGTGGCTCTGGAAAATCTACCTTATTTGAATTGATAGCTGGTAATTTAACTCCTAAAAAAGGTTATATAAAAAGAGAATCAATAGGGTGGATTTTTCAAGACCCATATAGCTCTTTTCATCCATCATATACTATTTTGACACAAATTCTTGAGGTAGCCAAAGATAAAGAGTATAATAAATATTTAAAACAATTAAATTTAAATATTAGCAATCTAAAAGCTTTGCCACATGAATTATCAGGTGGACAATTGCAAAGGTGCAGTATTTTAAGAGCTTTACTAATGAAACCAAAACTTTTATTGTGTGATGAACCAACAAGTGCATTAGATAATATTGTGCAATTAGAGACTATGAAGTTATTAGTTTCATTATTGGATGAATTAGGAATATTACTAATTACTCATGATATAAGTTTGGCTAAATGGGCTTCGGATAGAATTATAAAGATAGGATAAACTATAATGAAAATAATTTTGTATTTAATTATATTTATATCTGTTGTAGCATATGCAAAAAATAATCAAACTGATGAATATGAGCTAATTATTAATAGTT
Organism: uncultured Nitratifractor sp.; assembly: GCA_964414305.1. Taxonomy (GTDB): domain Bacteria; phylum Campylobacterota; class Campylobacteria; order Campylobacterales; family Sulfurovaceae; genus JAADEQ01. The sequence goes on along the minus strand of CAYPVY010000030.1, from coordinate 5,365 downwards.
CAAATAAGATTAATATTGAAAATATAGCAAAAGTTATAGGTGCAAAAGAGAAGAGTTCAATAAATATATTTAATAAAGAGTTTACAATAAACAAAGAGTTTATAGAGAATATATCAGCTACTTTAAAAGGATATTTAGAGACAAAAGGTTATTTTGATTCTAAAATTGAAGTTATTAAAAGAGATAAAAAAGTAATAATAAATATCAAGCTTGGTAAACCAATAAAAGTAGCAGATATAAAAATTTCATCAGATATTAATATAAAAGAGTTAATAAAGCTAAAAAAAGGTGATATCTTTTCTAGTGAAAAGTTTGAAAAGATAAAATCTAATATTAAAAAATATCTATATAAAAATGGCTATTGCAACCCTAAAGTTAATACAAAAGCATATATAGATTTATATTCTCATTTGGCAAAATTAGTTTTTGATATCAAAAAAAATAAATTATGTTATTTTGGAAAAATAAATATATCAAAAAAGCCAAAAGATATATCAAATAGCGTGATACTCTCAAGATTAGATTATAAAAAAGGCGAAAAATTTAATATAGAAAAGATAGAAAATAGTTACTATAAACTCAATTCATTAAATGTATTTGCAAATACTCAAATTAGATATAATTTAGATAATAATACTCAATATGTCGATAGTAATATCTCTCTTGATAAGAGAGATAAATTAAATAGATATCTATTTGCAATAGGAGCCGATACTGAAATAGGAGTTAGAGCTAAAGGTTTATGGGAAGCTAGAAACTTTTTAGGTAATGCTAAAAAAATTTCAATTAAAACAGAAGTATCTAAGCATAAAAAGGAGATAAAAGGAGAGTATTTTATACCAGCAGGTTTAAGTTTTAATGATATATATTTTGATTACTATTTAAAAGTTGGTTATTCGAATGAAGTTACATCAGCTTACAGAGAAAAAGATTTCTTTATAAATAGTTATTATACCTTTTCAAAAAATAGATGGAATATAAAAAGCGGTATTACTTTAGAGCGATTAATTATAGACCTTAAAGCCAACCTTCCTTATAAAATAGGTGGAAATTATAATATTTTATATCCATATCTCTCAATAGTCTATGATAGCAGAGATTCAAAGATTGACCCCCAAAATGGATATTATGTTGGTGCATATGGGGAGTATGGATTATCTTATGGTGAAAAAAGCGTAGAGTATTTTAAATATATATTAGAAGGTAGGGTGATTAAAACTTTTGGAAAACTTACATTATCATCTGTAGCAAAAGTTGGAGCTATTCATGTAAAAAGCTTTCACCTTCCAGCTTCAAAGCTTTTTTATGGTGGTGGTTTGTTTAGTAATAGGGCATATGGGAAGAATGATATAGGATATATAACATCATCTAAAAGCTTTAGTGTTTTAGGAGGAAAAAGTTTTTTAAATTTACAATTAGAAGCAAATTATCAGATATATAAGAAGTTTTATGGAGCAATATTTTTTGATAGCACTATGATTAGCAAAGATGAATATAATTTTAAAGGAAATAGAATAGATACATTAGGTTTTGGAATAAGATATAAAACCCCAATAGGTCCAATTAAATTAGATATTGGTTTTAATATCCATAAAACAAAAGATTATGCGATTTCAATTATGTTAGGACAATCATTTTGAAAAAGCTATTATATATAGTAATTTTTATATTATCTCTTCTTGTAGCTTTAGGAATTTTTGTTAATAGTAACTATTTTTTTGATAACTATATAGCTAAAAACATTAAAAAATATGGATTTAATTATGTTAAAGCTAAGGGAGAAATATTTAAAGGTTTTTTAATAGAGGGGTTATCATATAAAAATAAAGAGTTATCTTCAAATGTTGAACTTAAAATTGATAGTTTAAAATTAATTACTGGAATTATTTCAATTAAAAAACTACATTTAATTGGTGTTAAAAAAGATGTTTTAGAAGAAGTTGTTAATGATTTTTCTTCTAAAAGTAGTAATAGTAATACTAAGAGTAATATAGGTATTAATTTTGAATTTAAAAATACTCTTTTGACTATGAAGCCTTTTAAAATAGATAAAATAGAAGTTAAAAAAGCAGTTTTAAGTATTGATAAAATTTCATACATTAATAATAAATTTAATATAGGTAATTTAGAGTATCAATCAAAAAGTAATTTAGGTGATGTTGACTTTTATGGAGAATTTCATAAAAAAATTTTAAAAATTAGTAAAATATCTATTTTTAATTTAAATCTAAATAAATTTATCTCTATATTAAATGAGTATAAAAAGCAAGAATCAAATGGAACTATCAGTAATAGTGAAATGTTTAATAGTCCATTTACTCCAAAATTAGTTTTAGTTAAAAATGCTAAATTAAAGCTAATGCCATCTAAATATAATGATTTATCAATAAAAAATTTAGATATTAATATAAAAGATGCAAAATTTGATGTAAAAAATATTTTAATCAAAAAAGCTAACTTAAATGTTAAATATAATGGTAAAGAAGCATTTTTGGCAATGGAAGCTTTTTATAATGATGGTAATTTAACAATAAATAATTTAAACTCTGTAATAAAAAAACCAAATAAAATTGAAAATATCTTAAAAAATATTATACCTAAAAATAAAAAGAGTGATACTAAAAATAGTAATCAAGTAATAGTTATTAATCAAATAAATTTAAATAATTTTTTTATAAAAATTAGAAGCTATTTTTACAAAAAAGAGAAACTAAGATATTTTGAATTACAAGGTAAAAAATTAGCTTTTAACTTAAATAGCAAAATATTAAATTATAAAAAAATTAAACTCAAATTAACTTCAAACATATTAAATATTTCTTTAGATACTAAATTAAAAAAAGATTTATTAGTTAAATATCTTTATATAAAAAGTAATAATGTTAATAGAGTTATTTCAATATTACCAAGAATGACAAGTAATAATGATAGTAATATATCATATATTAAACTACCCAATAAATTTATAGTTGATAGATTAAATATTGATTTAAATAAAGCTACTTTTGGTCTATTTAAGCTAGATAGTGGCTCTATAAAGGGTAGTAATATAGTAGGTGCTGTTAAAAAATTAGATATAATAAGTGGTTTTTTGGATGTTAATGCAACAAGTCCTTGGGGTAAAGCTAATCTCATTGGAAATATAAAAAATAATAATTTTTATGCCAAAGGTTATTATAAAGTAGAAGATAATTTATTTAAACAATTTTCTATACCAATTAATGCAAAAAATTTAGATAGATTAGCTATTAAAGGTAGATTTGGATTTAATTCTTTAGATATTAATACTACATTAAGAGGTAATGATATATTAAAAAACATAAAAGGTTTTGATATCTTAAATTCTAAAAATCATTTAGTTTATAATTATGATTCAAGATTAATTTGGGATATTAATGCTAAAGCAAATATACCATATATGGGTATTTCCAAAATCAATAATAGATTAATATATGATGATAAATTAAATTATTATGGAGAAATTAAACCAAAAAATACCTTATTTAATAATAATTTCTTAAATAAACTTTTATCAAACTATAATATAAATTATCAGGGTAATGAAAAGCATTTAGAAGCTAATATAGAATCTAAATATATAAATGCAAAATTTACTTCAAACTACAATAGAGCTAAAATAGATATTAAAAATAATCAAAATATAGATTTATCTAATATTTTAGAACTTCCAAATAGATTTAAAAGTTCTAAAATAAGTAATCTAAATATTACTACAAATATTAATTTTGATAGATTATTCCCATTAAAAGGTTTACTGAACCTTAAATCAAATATACTAAATATAAAAGGAGATTGGTTATTTAATAATAATTTTAATTCAAATCTTATTATAGATATTCCAAAATCTTCTATTATAGTAAAGAACTATGAAAAATTAAATTATAGCGCAATAAAAAAATTCAATTCCAAAATTTCATTTGATAAAAATAATTTAATAGTTGATTTAAGAAACAATTATCTATCTTCAAAGATAAAATATAATCTAAATCAAAAATTAATTAATACTACTTTAAAACTCTCATCAACAATAGTTGATGTAAGAGGTAATATTAATAATCTAAATAGTAATATAAAAATAAACTCTATTAAACAATTTATTAACAATGTAAACAAAGTATATAAAATTTCTTCTAATAAAAAAATAGATGGAGACTTATCTTTAAATTTAAATATAAAAAACCTAAAGAAACTATCGTTTAAAATAAAATCACACTCAATCAAATTAGATGAGAATAGTAAAATAAATAATTTTAAATCAAATGGAAATTTAGTAAATAATATTTTAACAATAAATCAATATAGCTTAGATTATAGCAAATATAATATCTATTCAACTATTCCTTCAAAAATAATAATTGATAATAATCTTATAGTATTAGATAAATTTTATGTTAATAATAGTTTAACAATACAAGGAAATTATAATATTAATCGTAGTTTAGGTAACTTTGAATTAAACTCAAACAATTTTAAATTAAGCAGTCAAGAAGCAGATATAAAATTGTATGTTAAATTAAATGTAAAAATTAATAAAGAAAGAAAATCAATAAAGGGTTTAATTGACATATTAGAAGGTAAATTAAAAAAATCAATAACTAGAAAAAATATAGCTGATAATAAAGATATTATAATTTTACAAAGAAAGAAGAAAAGAGAGAATACATCATTTGCAAAATATGTTAAATTAGATTTAAAAATAAAGAGCAAAAAAGGTTTAATATATTCTCAAAGTGATAGTTATTTTAAATTAATTCCTAATATTAAAATAAAAAAAGATTATAATCACCTTTCTTATTTTTTGGGTAATATTAAAGTTACAAAAAATAGTTACTATATACTAAATGGTAAAAAGCTAAAAATAGTAAAAGGTAATATTTCATTTAAAGGTAGTAGCACTTCACCAAATTTAAATATAGAATTAAAATATAAAGGCGAAAATTATACTATATATGTTGATATTTCAGGAACTCCTACAAATCCTATATTATATTTTAGAAGTAATCCACCTTTATCTAAAGATGAAATTCTAGCATATTTATTATTTGATGATACATCTGCTGTTGGAACTCATTCTCAAGAATCAATGTTAAATATGATAGGTGGGACAATTGCAAAATCACTACTATCTTCAATAGGAATAAAAATTGATCATATAACAGTTAAAGAAAATGGTTTTAGTATAGGTAAAAAAATAGGTAAAAATGTTATTATATATTATAATCAAGATGGTGAAAAGGCATCCGTAAAAACTAGAATAGATATTACTAAGTCAATTCATACAGAAATTGAAATTGGAAAAGATAAACAAAGTGCAGATATAATCTTTTCTAATGAATACTAATAC
>CAYPVY010000029.1:0-12433 GCA_964414305.1 uncultured Nitratifractor sp. | reverse complement strand
TTTTATTATACATTTAGATGCTTATAAAAAAAGCTATTTTTTAAGTTAATTGATGATATTGTTTATATATCTAATTTAAGGAAAAAAAATGATTATGATTCCTCTTGAGAATGATAAACAAACTATATCAAATAGATTTAGAAAGGCAGATAATTTTGTCTTAATAGATGATAATGATATGAGAGTTTTAAAAAATAGTCATAAACAGAGTAAAAGTAATGAATTTTTTGACTTTTTTAAAACATTAAATGTTGATACTATATATCTAAAGAATATTGGTCTTAAGACTTTTAATAAATTATATGATATGAAAATTGATGTGTATATAATTGATGAAGATAAGATATCAAATTTAGCAACGGCAAATAAAACTAAATTAAACCTAGAAAATATAAAAGATTTTGCAACTTTAGGGCATTAGAATATCTTTATTTAATAAAATTTATTTAATTATGTTTTGTATTTTATACAATTAAAGTTATAATAATTTAAAAAAAAGAGTCTAAAATGTATTCAAAACTTCTTATTGCATCTATACTTACTGGTATAATAAGTGGGTTTTTTATTGTTTTTTACTCTTTGTCTATTACATTTTTAAAATATCTATTTTTTGCAGGTAATCCAATAGATACTGCAAAAACTCTTCCTATTTGGTATCTTTATTTTTTGCCAACAATATCTATATTAATAGTAAATTATATTATCTCTAAGGATAAGAATGTTAGAGAATATGGTCTAAATGAGATTACAGATTCTATAATAGAAAATAAATTAGTTTTTAAATTAAAAACTCTATTTTTAAAAATTATTGCATCTGCTTTGTCTTTATCTACAGGATTTAGTGTAGGGACAGAAGGTCCTAGTGCAACAATTGGTGCAATGGTTGCATATCATATTCATAAATGGTTTAAGTTACCTAAGATGTTAATTAAGATGATGATAAGTGTTGGTGCTAGTAGTGGTATTGCAGCTATTTTCGTATCGCCAGTTACAGGTATATCATTTGCAGTAGAAATGATAGCACATCAATTTGTAAAAAAATATATAAGTTATCTTATTTTATCAGCTTTTTTAGCTTTTGTTGTGGCTGTAATATATTTAGAGCCGATATTTTTTTTACATACGAAGGGTAAAACATTTGAATGGCATCATATATTAGCATATCTTACTTTTATACCTTATATTACAATGTTTATATATTTATATCTCTTTTTAAAACAAAGATTTTTTAATTTTATTAACTTGGAGATAATCAAAAATATATCAATAAACTATAAAAATTATATATTTGCTATTATTGGGGGATTAAGTGTTGGGACAATTTTATATTTAGAGCCAAGAGCCGCTTTTAGTGGGCATGAACTAGTATTGAGCTTAATTAACTCACAACATAATATTTCATTGAGTTTAATTTATATGATATTAGTTTTGAGAATTTTATCTACTACTTTAGCAATATATTCAAACGCTGTTGGAGGAATATTTTTGCCATTAATGAGTATAGGAGCTTTGGCTGGTTATGGTTTTGGTGAAATGATAATTTTATATACACATATTGATATAGAACCATTTTATTTTGCTGCAATTGGTGGAGCTGTATTTATGGGGGTTATAATGAAACTTCCTTTAACAGCAGTAATTTTGTCTCTTGAGACTACTTTTGATTATAATGTAGTTGTTGCAACTGCAATTATAGTTATTTTTGTTGAATATTTATCAGAAATAATTTTTACAATAAAAAGAAGAGATGTAGTTAAGAAGTAATTTGTTTATCCACTTTTTTGTAGTAGTTTTTGATATCTTTTTTTAGGGCTTTTATTTGCTTGTAAAAAAAGTTTCTAACTTGTCTATTATCTATTTTAGAGATAATTATATTAGCATCTATAACTCTAACTTTTGGAATAAGATTATTTTGTAAACCATAAATTATTTTATTAATATATAAATATCTATATTTTATAGAGTTTTTATTATATAAAACCTCTAATACATCTAGTGCTTTTGTAAAGTATTTCTTTGATAAATCTAGTCTATTACACTCTTTATAGTGTTCATAAAGGTTTGATAATAGATTAAAAGTTGAATGTAGCTGCTCAATAGATTTAATATCTTCTATTTTAAATTTGTTAATTTTTTTTAATTCATCGGCATTTCTAAATAAAAAACTGTTATGTAACTCTTTACTAAATTTATTATCTATTTTAAAAATTTTATTATAATATTTAATTGACGATTCAATATCAAATAAAAGCTCATAAAAAAGAGCATTAAGTATATAAAACTCATATAGCTCTTCTTTTGATTGGTATAAAAAGTTTTGCTTTAGATATAAAAATGCTTTATATGCTTTGTATAGGCTTTTTTTATAAAATATCGAGTTTATTTTTCTTATAAAAAAATTATTACTTTTTATAGATATTATTTTTATTTTTAAGTATAAGATATTAAATTTTATATATTGTTTTGTATTTGAATTATCTTTTTGGAAAAAGTTAGTTTTATTTCTATCTAACTCTTTCAAAATATTATTATAAATAACATTACTATAAGGTTCAATTCTTTGTTTTTGGTATATCAGATACTTTTTATACATATAAAAATCTTTATATTATAAATTTATAATAACTCATAATTATTATAACATAAAAAGATAAGATATATGTATAATTTATGTATTAGAAATTAATTTTGAAAATAAATGTTATTTTGTAATACTTTGATTACTCAATATTTATTTTCTAACTCTTTTCTTTTTAGCTCTTCACACTTTAATGAATATGCTTTTACCCAGTGTAATTTATCTATTAAATACTCTAAATCTTTAGTTTGTTGGCTACATTTAGATTTTAAATTTCTTTTATAAATAAGCAAAGTGTCAATTTGCTTGTCAATGAGGTGTAAATCTATTTTACCTCCTTTTGCCAACTCCTCTTCTTTATCAATTATCCACTCTTCAATCTTTAATAGTAAACTACTCATTTCCACTCTCACAACTGCTAGAATTTTGTTTTATTTTTTCTAATCTGTCAATTAATTTATCAATTTGAGATAACTCTTCTTTACACTTTTTTTCAAGCTCATCCTTTTTATCTAAAACCTTTTTGATTTGATTATCAACCTCTTCTGGGTCAATTTTACACTCTTTTGCCATCTCTTCTTCTTTATTTAATGCCCACTCCATCATTTTTTTAAGAAACTCTACCATTACTGCCTCCTTTTTTATAAAATTATATTATTAAAGTTAAAAAAAATATGCAATATAAGTAGCAAATATAAATTTAAAAAAACTATATAATCTCACTTATAAATAAATTGACAAAAGGATTGACAAATGGGAAAAAACAAAAGGTTACAAGAGAACAAAGATGTTACAAAAAGAGTAGAGAACTCACAAGGTAACTATATTAATGAACAAGATAAAAATGTCTCAAATGAGGCAATTGAAATTATTAATATGGTTGTAGGTGTCTTACAAGATTTAAAGAGTAAGGATAAGAAAAAAGCACTAGAGACTATAGAGAGTGTATTGGGTAAACTAGAAGTATTAATTGCAAAAGACCCTTCAAAAGAGTTGATTGCAGTAGATGTTAAAGAACAAGTCATAGATTACCCAGGAACTCTTGAAGATATTGTATATACAAAAGAGGTATTAGTAGATTTAATTGATAATGATGAATTGCAAAAAGCAAGAGATATTATGACACAACTTGCAAGTGAGTTAGATATCTATATTACTGCACTTCCAGTAGTGGCATATCCTGCAGCACTTAAAGCAATAGTTCCTTTAATAGAAGAAGAGAAGTTTGATGAAGCATCTAAATTAGTTGTCAAAACAATTGACACTTTAGTTTTACAAAAGATAGTTTTACCACTACCAATACTTAGAGCTGAGCAAACTATTATAAAAGCAAGTGAATTAACAAAAGATAAAGATGATGCAAATAAAGATGAGTTAAAAGAGTTATTATCATATGCAAAAGAACAATTAACTCTAGCTCAAGCATTAGGATATGGTAAGGTAGAGAGTGATTATAAAGATTTAATGGAGCAAATAGAAAAAATAGAGAAAATTTTAGAAAGTGATGAGGGAACAAAAGATATATTTGAAGAATTAAAAGAGAAACTATCTGGCTTTATGAAGAGCTTTAATAAAGTATCTACACAAACACAAATGCCTAAATCAGAAGATAAAAAGTAGTGGATTTTACTCCACTACAAATAAAAAGGAGAAGAGATGCAAGAAGCATATAATAATTTAAATAATTCAATAGATGAGTTTGTAAAAGAGCTTGATAAAATAGAAGAGAAAATTAAAAAAGTAGATGATGAACTAAAGAGTATCAAACAAGAGTTAGAACCACTTGAAGTTGAAATTTTAGATATATCTTCACAATTAAGAGAAGCACAAAGAGAGTTACATCAAAAATTAAATAAAGCAAAAAGAGTTAGAAAACAGATGCTAAATGCCCAAACCGATAGACAATTTGAGATGTATGAAAAAGATTATGATAAATTAATGAAAGATATCAATAACTTAAACAAAAAAATAGAAGAATTAAAAGAAAAATATGAAGAATTAACTACAAAAGAGGAAAAGCTTTTAGAAAAAGAGTTTAAATTAGAAGAGAAAAAAGCAAAACTTTATGAGAAAAGAGACTCTATTTTAAGGCATACCCAATCTATTATAAAAAGATTATCATCTAAAATAGATAGAGTTAAAAGCTACTAAAATAATATTATATTATACAAAATTATATATTTTTGCTATAATTACTCAAAAAAGGATTAATTATGAGAGTAGTTATAGCAATAATTTTTATTTTTAATATACTTTTGTCTAATGAATTAAAATATTCTACATCACCATATTTACTCCAACACAAAGATAATCCAGTAAATTGGATGGAGTGGAGTCCAAAAGCATTTAAAAAAGCAAAAAAAGAGCATAAATTAATTTTTTTATCAATTGGTTATAGCACTTGTCATTGGTGTCATGTAATGGCAAGAGAGAGTTTTTCTCAAAAAGATGTTGCAAAAGTTTTAAATAAATATTATGTATCAATTAAAGTTGATAGAGAGAGAAAGAGTGATTTAGACAGCTATTATCAACTAGGTTATAGATTGGTAAATGGCAGAGGTGGAGGATGGCCACTAAATGTAGTATTACTACCCAATAAAAAGCCAATATTTTTTGCTACATATATGCCAAAAGATATATTAATCGAAACATTAAAAAATATAGCTTTAGATGATAGAAAGAGATTATATGCAATTGGAAATAAAATTGATGCAGGAATAAAAAAAGTAATAAATAGCTCATATCCAAAAGCTAAGTTGCCTCATAACTTAGCTAAATATTCACTTGAACAATTTAAATCTATTTTTGATTATAAAAATAAAGGTTTTAGCGGTGCACCTAAATTTCCTCAAGCCTCTTCAATTGATGTTTTATTAAATATATACGCAATTACAAAAAATAAAGATGCACTTAATTTGGCAATTTCTACTTTGAAAGCTATGGCTAAGGGTGGAATATATGACCAAATAGAAGGAGGATTTTTTAGATATAGTGTAGATTCTAAGTGGCAAATACCACATTTTGAGAAGATGTTATATACAAATGCAGAGCTAATATCTGTATATTCAAAAGCATATAAAATTACAAAAGAGCCAATATTTGCACAAGTTGTTAAAGATACGATATCAAATGTAGAGAGATATTTTCAACACAATGGATTATATTATAGTGCTAGTAATGCAGATAGCAAGAATGAAGATGGAGTTGAACAAGAAGGTTATTACTATGTATATGAGTATGATAAAATATATAATTATTTAATAAAACATGGGGTATCTAAGAGTTTAGCTAAAAAAGCTCTTAAACATTTTGGAATTGAACCTATGGGTAATTTTGAAGGAGGAGATTTTTCAAATCCACATCTTCAGGGTAATTTTAATAAATATAAAAATATAAGAAATCTTTTAGCCAAATATCGTAAAACAAAAGAGTATCCTTTTATTGACAAAAAAATAAATACAGCTTGGAATGCACTATATATAAAATCTTTATATGATGCTAAAGTAGTTGATAAAAAATATGCTAAATTAGCTGACAAAAGAGTTGATAGATTATTGTCGCTAATGTATAAAAATAATGAAATTTACCATCAAACTCTATTACCTCATAAACCTACACAAAAAGGGCTTTTAGAAGATTATGTATTTGTATCTAATATGCTATTTAGTGCATATGAAAATAGTTTACAAAAAAGATATCTAGATATTTACAATCAGATTGTCAAAAAGAGTGTAAAACTTTTTTATCATAATGGTAATTGGTATGCAAGTAGAAGTAAAGAGTTTAGAGTAAAAGCTTCTTTTGAAGATGGTGGTTATAAAAGTCCTGTTGCATTACATATAAAAAATTTACTTTTATATAGTGCTATAAATGGAGATTATAAAATATACAAGATTGCTACAAGCACACTTAAGAGGCAAAATTATCTTTTAAAACATGAACCTCAATATTATGCAACTCTTCTAGATGCCGCATTGATGTTAAAAGAGGGCATATACATTCTAAAAGGTAAAAGAGAGTTTGTTTTGAAGTTTAACTTAGATAAATTCATTTATCCATATTTATATAGATTAGCTGTTGATTATAAAGAGTTTCAAATATGTGGATTACAAAGTTGCTTTGTATCATTTAAAAATTTTAATGATATAGAAAAAGAGTTAAAAAAGCTAATAAAAAATAGATAATGAAAATAACTATAAAGAAGAAAATAGCTTTATAGTTATTTTGTTGCTATAAGTAGTTATATTAAGCCAAGTTCTGTTAAAAGTGCTTCAATTTTTGGTGATACTTTTGCCAAATCAGCTAAAAAAGTCCCCCATGCTTTATCTTCTGCATACCACTCTTCAATATGTCTCCAAGCATTACTTTTTTCTTCTTCACTTAAATCAAGTTTTTCTAAATTATCTTTTATTCTCTCTAGGTGTTTTTCTTTATCTTTATGACTCATGATATCCCCTTAAAAGTTATTATATTTACCATTTTTAACATCTTCTTCTATTTGTTCAACAGCCTCTTTTATAGCTTTTAGAACAAGTGAAGCAGCTTTCTTATCATCATCTTCAGGTATATCCCAATCAAATACTTTTAAATAAGCTTCAAATAAGCCTCTTACATCATCGCTTATCTCATCTTTCATTTTTAAATACTCTTTCTCTTCTGGACTCATATTTTACTCCTTAGTATTGATTTTATATTATACATCTTTTATAGAATTTCTTCAAGCTTTTTTGCCAACTCATCTGCTTTACTCTTTTTATAATATCTATTGTGAATATATAAAGATATTAAAGATAGTATTAAACTAGCTAAAATAATATATTTTGGATTGATAGTTAAATAGGCATAATAATCAATCAAACTCGCACTTGTAAAAAATATAGTAAAATAGACTATAAAAAGTATTATTTTTCTTTTTAGTTTCATTTTTTACCCTCTAAAATCAAGATATCTCCTTTTGTAGTATCCATATACTCTTCAAAGATACTATCTAATCCAAATATATCTTTAATCTCTTTGCAAACTACACTCAAATCAAAATCATTATCTTTTATATAATCAATCAAACCAGCCCCATTTACAAAAAATTCTCCATCTAAACCATTCTTGCTCTTAATCTCTTCAAAGTTTTTCTTTTCGATATCAATCAAATTGCTACTCAAATCAATATCTGGAACAACTGCTGGATCAACTATTGCTGGGTCATACTCTATATAAGCATCATATAGTAGTGTAGGTTTTTTATCTTTATAATATTTAATACAATCATATTTTGGTGAATCAACCAATAGTGCAATTTTTTCATACTCTAATAGTTCATTTTTTACAATTAAAATCTCTTCATCTACTTTACTTACTACTCTTTTGCTTATATCTTTGTGATAAGCAATTATAACTTTATACTTTTTATCATCTTTAATTAGAGCTAAAATCCTATCTTCACTATCTTCTTCATATATTAAAATTGCAACATCTTTATCATAACCATACTCTTGTATCTTATTTTGAATATCATTTTTTATAGCCTCTTTATCAAGGGTTTTATCTTCAAAAAAGAATAAATCTTTTAAGCTAAAGTGCTCTTTTTCATATACATACAAAACTACAACAGAGCTATTATCTTCTTTAGCAATATTGAGTCCTTTTTTAAGTGTATAAGTATCATCTAAATCATTTAAAAGTATTATAGTAGTGAGGTTTTGCATTTGTGCTCCTTTAGTTATTATTTAAAATTATATCTTTTTTAAAAGAGCACAATATGTTATCTAGGTAGCAATAAGTAGTCTAGATTTTTACTTTTATATTATTATCTTTTATTTTTTTAATCAATGAGGCTAATTTTTTTACTCTCTCTTCTTCTTTTTCAATAGCATTTGATGCTTTTAGTGTAAAATGTTCTAAATTTTTTTCCAAAAAAGTTGTATCAAACTTACCTTCAATAAAATCTTTATTTGAAACTATCTCTTTATGTAGTGGTATATTTGTTGTTAACCCTTCTATATAATACTCCTCTAGAGCTCTTTTTGCTTTTTTTACAGTTCCTTCCCAATCTAATGCATAGACTATGATTTTTCCTAGCATAGAGTCATAATTTGGAGGATTTGTATATCCACTATATATGCTTGTATCTACTCTAACACCAGGTCCACCTGGTAAAATATGTCTTTTAATTGTCCCAAATGTTGGCATAAAGTTTTTACTTGGGTCTTCTGAATTGATTCTAAATTCTATTGCATATCCTCTTAATTTTATCTCTTCTTGTAAAAATTTTAATTTATCTCCTTTGGCAATCTCAATCATTCTTTGAATAATATCAATACCACTAATTACTTCAGTAACAGGATGTTCTACTTGCACTCTTGTATTCATCTCTATAAAATATATATTATCATCTTTATCCAACAAAAATTCAACAGTCCCTACACTCTCATATCCTATTTTAAACATTGCTTTAGTAGCAATTCTAAATAACTCTTTTCTAGTCTCTTGATTAAGATTTGGTGATGGAGCTACTTCTATTACTTTTTGGTGTCTTCTTTGAATTGAGCAGTCTCTCTCGCCCAAGTGAACTACATTTCCATATTTATCAGCAATTATTTGAACTTCAATATGTCTAGGATTTGATACATATTTTTCTATAAAAACTTCACCTTTGCCAAAATATTTCTTAGCCTCATTTGTAGCTGATTGGAACATTTCATCAAATTCATCCTCTTTATATACTATTCTCATTCCTCTACCGCCACCACCATATGCAGCTTTAATAATTACTGGAAAACCTATATCTTTAGCAGCCTTTTTGCCCTCGTTTACATCTAAAATTGGCTCATTTATTCCTTCTAATACTGGAACCCCAACTTTTTTCATAGCCTCTTTTGATGCCATTTTATCACCAAAAAGCTCTATGTGTTCGGGTTTGGGACCAATAAATATAATACCATTTTCTTCACAAGCTTTTGCAAACTCTGCACTCTCAGATAAAAATCCATATCCAGGATGAATAGCATCACAATTTGCTTTTTTGGCTAAAGAGATTATTTTATCAATACTTAAATATGCTTCAATTGGGTCTCCCAAAATTGGATAAGCCTCATCTGCCTTTCTTACCCAAATCCCATCTACATCTACCTCAGAAAATATAGCAATAGATGTAATATCTAACTCCTTACAAGCTCTTATTACTCTTAGAGCAATTTCACCTCTATTTGCAATTAATAATCTTTTAATCTCTCTCATAATTTTACCTTTATGTAGTATATATAATTATATACTTTTTATAAGATATTTAAAATAAATAGACAAACAAAATAGATATATTTTTATATTAGTAACATTTAATTCAAGAGTAAATTAACTATTATTTATTTATACTCTTGAAATAGTGATACATCGCAAGTTCTGCAAAATATGGTGAAATAAGATTAAAAATAGGAATAAAATTAAATAAAACAGCACTAAATATAATAAAGTATATTGAGCCTTTATGATTTTTTAAAATATTTTTATTAGATTTTGATAGAGTTAATGCATCATAACTAATAGTATCTTTATATAGCCATACCCACAATATAATTTGTGTAATAATATTTAATATTGGTATAAATAGTATTGGTAAAAGAAGAATAGAAAATGCAATATAAATTATTGTATCTTTTATTGTATATCCTATAGAGTTAAATATTTTTGATGTTGGTATATCTTTGCTATTAAAGTGCTTTTTATCTACCTCTTTTATTAAAGGTTCACTAAAAATTGATGCAAAAAAGAGTAGAGTTACAATCAAACCGCTATATAAAATATATATAGCTATAAAAGATGCTACACCTTTTTCTACTGTTTCAAATGGAAGCCATGTAAGTAGCTTTAATAACTCTTTATGAATATAGCCTCCTGCAAAATACCATACTATTCCCCAAAAAATAGCAATAAAAAATATTGTTAAAAATGTAATTTTATTATATTTTTCTTTTTCGATAACTCTTAATAAAAAGTTACCCAAAATTGAATAAACTAATGCAAAGGTAACTAAAACCAATTGAAACCACAAAAATGCACTAATCATTGTAGCACCATTGCTTTTAACCATTGCAAAAGGAATATATTCTAACACTTTAGCTCCAAAAGATACCAAATAATCCCAAGATAATAAACCAACTCCAAGCCAAATAAAAATAGCAATAATTCCACCTATTAAAACAAATTTTAAAGTGTGCCATCTTAATATCTCACTAAATGCAACAATAACAGAATGTAATGCTTTCATAATAAAATCCTTCTACAATAAAATAATATTAAAAATACCGTTAAAAATAACACTAAGTAATGCAAATACAAAATATATAATAATCATAGCTGGTATAGATGCTAAAGCTATCTTTACTAATAAAACTACTAAATCAAAAAATGGTATATCAATACCCTTAATTATAACTTTTTTTAATTCATCCATCATAATCTCCTTTGATAAATATCTGTAAGCTTATCTTCTAATTTTTCAAGTATTAAGTTTGGTTTTTGCTTTCTTATAACTCTTTTTGTTGTTAACCTTAGAGTTATCTCTAAAATAAATGCAATCATAAATCCAAATAATATAGAGTAGCCAACATTTGGTATGTGTTTACTCGTATATTGAAGTGCTAGAGTAATTGCAATAGCAATAGTAATAATTGCTAAATAGATTAATAATTTATTAGCTTTTGTTATATCAGTCTTTAGTAAATGTCCTATATGAACAAATCCATGAATAAATAAAATAGATATAGACCCAATTGCAGCAATCTCTTTTAATTTAAAAAATAAAACCATAATTATTAAAATTATTGTGCTAACAATCAAACCTTCATAACTTTTAAATACATTTATTTGATAAACTCTTGGTAAATCACCATTTTTTGCCATTTGATATGTTACATTTGTAACTGCATACAAATTTGCATTTATAGATGATGCAGTAGATATTAAAGCTGCTATTGCCATTATCTTAAATCCTAATTCTCCAAAAACTGGTTTAGCAGCCTCTGCCATTGCATAATCTTGAGCTTTTATAACTTCATCAAGGGGTAAATTGCCAAATACTGCAAATGTTACAGCAATATACAATCCCATTACCAATAAAATTGCTATATTCATAGCTCTTAAAATATTTTTTGTATTATCTATATCTTCAGCAGTATTAGTAATTACTCTAAAGCCTTCATATGCAAAAAAAGTTAAAGCAATTGCTGAGAATATATTTTTAATAGGAGGTGCATCTTTTATACTTAAAAGTTCAGGATTTATAGTAAAAAATAAAACTATTGTAAATATTAAAATTATTAAAAGTTTTGTAATTACTATAATATTTTCACTCTTTGCTAATATAGTGCTACCAGCTAAATTAATAAACATAAAGGTTAAAAGTATTCCTACTGCAAATAAATTATTATATAAAGGCTTATCTATACCTATAGTCATCATAGTCAAATAAGTTCCAAATGTTTTTGCTACCATAGCTATAGCTACCATCGCAGATAAATAAAAAAGAATAGACAAAGTCCCAGAAAAGACCCCTTCTCCATAACACTCTACTAAATATTCTACAATCCCACCACGGCTTGGGTAAGCAGTAGCTAACTTTGCCAATGAATATCCACTAAGTAAAGCAATAATACCACCAAATATAAAAGATATCCATACTAAATTACCAGCAATTGCACCAGCTTCTCCTAAAAGAACAAAAATTCCAGCCCCTACCATAGAGCCAATACCTAAAAAAACAGCACTCCATAATCCAAACGCTTTATTTTTCATAATTTTATCCTTAGGAGATTCTTAAGAAAATTTTATAACTTTTTTCTCTTTTAAAATGTTACTTAAGTA
>CAYPVY010000028.1:0-12655 GCA_964414305.1 uncultured Nitratifractor sp. | reverse complement strand
TAAATCTCTTCTAAATATCTTGCAACTGCATCTTCATCATTAGAGTATGGAAGGACTATAGTTGCTAACTCTTTAAGCTCATCTATTGCATTTGCAACTGCAATTTTTATTTTAGCTTCTTTGAATAAGGCAATATCATTATGGCTATCTCCAAATACTGTCGTATGGTTAAAGTCTGCTCCTTCAATCTCTTCAAGTTTTTTAAGAGCATGAGCTTTATCACCTTTTGAATCTAAAATAGTTGTAAAGTAACAATCAATATATGGGTCTTTTGCAGATTTAATTTCGATATTATCAAAATTATCTTTTAGTATGGATGTAAGAGTAATTGCATCTTCTTTTGATGTAAGATACACAATTTTTAGATTATTCTCTTTGGCTCTAAGTTTTTTATCTTCAAATACTCTTTTTCTATTTTTCATAGTTTTTAGTAGCTCTATTTGATAGTTATTTAGTTGATGGGGATAGAAAAACTCTTCAGCTTTATTTGTATAGGCAACAATAAGCGGATAGACTTTTAATGTTTTGTATATAGTATCAATTATTGCATCACCTAAATCCTTATTGATGGCTTTCATATCTATAATTTCACCATCTGGAGTTGTAATTAGTGTTCCATCTAGCAGTATCAAAGGCTCTTTTAGCTCTAGACCCTTTAATAACTCTTTAACTCCTGTGTAACTTCTTGCTGTAGCAATTGATAGTTTATTATTTTTTGCTGTTTGATTCCATATTTTTTTGGTATATTCGCTGATTGTTAAATCGCTTCTAAGAAGTGTAAAATCTAAATCACTCAAAATTAATTTATTCAAAACTTTGCCTTTTACTTTATAAAATTATAACATATTATTTATACATAATTTTATTATTTTGCTACTTAGATTGCACTCTAATTTCTATAAATATGTTATGGTAAATAAAAAAAGGAGTAACAATGCTAACACAAGAGCAAAAAGATGTGATTTTAAAATTAGCAAAAGAGGCTGTTGTTAGTGCTGTTACCCAAAGAGATGTAGATAAAAGTGAGTGGCTAAAAAGATATCCTTGGCTTAAAGAAAAAGGAGCAGTTTTTGTAACTCTTAAAAAAGGAGGAGAGTTAAGAGGATGTATAGGCTCTATTGTAGCTCATAGAAGTCTAATAGATGATATAATTTATAATGCAAAAGCTGCAGCACTAAATGACCCAAGATTTAATCCAGTTAGTGCTAATGAGTTAAAGGATATAAAAGTAGAGGTATCTTATTTAACCCATCCAAAACCTCTAGAGTATAAAGATATTCCAGATTTGAAAAATAAGATTAGACCAGGTATTGATGGAGTTATATTAAATCTAAATGGTCATCAAGCAACATATCTACCATCTGTTTGGGAGCAGTTGCCATCATTTTATGCTTTTTTTGCAACACTTTGTCAAAAGGCAGGGTTAAATAACAACTGCTTAGAGTATCATCCAGATATTTACACTTATGAAGCAGTTGAGATAAAGGATTAAAGATGAGTGCAATTAGTGATTTTTATAGAGTAAAAGGTGATAAGATAGTTTGCACACTATGTCGTCATTATTGTCAATTAAAAGATGGGCAAGTAGGAGTATGTGGGGTTAATAAAAATAGTGGTGGTAAACTAGAGACTTTAGTATATGGTAAGGTTAGTGCTCTAAATGTAGATCCTATAGAGAAAAAACCACTATATCACTTTTTGCCAGGAAGCACGGCACTTTCTATAGGAACTGTTGGATGTAATTTTAAGTGTCCATTTTGTCAAAATTGGCAAATTTCTCAAAGTAAAGAGTTTGATAAATCATATAATTTAACACCTCAAGAGATTGTAGATTTAGCACTTAAGTATAAATCTAAAACTATTGCATATACCTACAATGAACCAACTATTTTTTATCCTTTTGCAAAGGATGTTGCTCTATTGGCAAAAAAGAAGGGATTAAAAAATATATTTGTAAGTAATGGGTTTGAGACACCAGAAGTAATTGAGGATATGGTTGGTGTAATAGATGCTTTTAATATTGATATAAAAGGCTTTAACAGCAGTTATTATAAAAAAGTATTAAAAGGTGGATTAGATGGAGTTTTAGATACTTTAAAAAGATTAAAAGAGAAAAACTTTTGGGTTGAGACAACAACTTTAATTGTTCCAGGAGATAACGATAGTGATGAAGAGTTAAGTAAAATAGCTAACTTTATTGCAAAAGAGTTAGATGTAGATACACCTTGGCATATAAGTGCTTTTCATCCTGATTATAAAGTTTTGGATAAAGACTCAACACCTCTAGAGACTTTAAAAAGAGCATATGAAATTGGTAAAGATGCGGGGTTAAACTACATATATATGGGAAATGTAGCTTTACCTTCAAATACAATATGTCCAAAATGTAATAATATTTTGATTGAGAGAGTAGGATATAAAATAGTTAAAAATGATATTGTAGATGGAAGGTGCAAATATTGTAATGAAAAAATTGCAGGAGTTTGGAAATGAGTAAAAGAGTAGCAAAAAATGCTGGAACATTCTATCCAGCAGATGCAAATAGTATAAAAAAGATGATAGATTTATTCAATGAAATTTTAATGAAAAATGAAGATTATAAAGATTTATTAAAGCTAACACCAAAAGCTATTATATCTCCACATGCAGGATATATCTATAGTGGTTATACTGCTAATATTGCTCATAGAATTTTGGCTAATAGAAAGGTAAAAAGAGTAGTAGTAATTGGACCTAGTCATCATAGCTATTTTGAAGGTGTTAGTGGTAGTTTTTTTGAAAAGTATGAAACTCCATTTGGAGATATAGATATAGATTTAGAGTATTTAAATATTATTAATAAAACATTTGGTCTTAGTTTTGTGAAAGAGGCTCACTCTTTGGAGCATAGCACAGAGACACAAATGCCATTTATAAAATATTATCAACCAGATGTAAAAGTAATAGAGTTAATTTATGGGGTTAACTCTTTAGAGAAGTTAGCAAAAATAGTTACATGGCTTCTTGAAGATGAGCTAACATCTGTAGTTATTAGTTCAGATTTAAGCCATTTTTATTCACTAAAAAGAGCAAATGAATTAGATGCTATATGTATAAATGGTATAAAAAAATTAGATAACTCTATTTTAGAGCTTGGATGCGAAGCGTGTGGCTTAATAGGTATTGAGGCATTAAATATTGCCGCTAAGTTATTAAATTTGAAAAGTTATATTTTAGATTATAGAACAAGTGCTGATGCTAGTGGGGATACAAGTAGGGTTGTTGGATATTTAAGTGCAGCATATGTTTAATACCAGGTAGTCTTACCTGGCATTGAAATTATTTTTCATCTTCATGAAGTTTGTGGACAACCTCTGCTAACTCTTTTTCTACTTCATCAGGTATTTCTAATTCATCTTCAGTAATCAAACCAGCATTTGGATCATCATAAATCTTCTCATCAAGTTTATTTTCGCTTTTACCAACTATTACAGAAACTGCGGCATCTCCAGATACATTAACAGCAGTTCTAATCATATCTAAAAGTCTATCAACACCTAAAATCAAACCTATTCCCTCAACTGGTAATCCAACTTGAGTAAATACCATAGATAACATAATTAGCCCAACTCCAGGCACACCAGCAGTTCCAATTGAAGCTAAAACAGACATTAAAATAACAGTTAAATAACCTGCAAATCCCAAATCAACTCCATATGCATTTGCAATAAACACTGTTGCTACACCTTGCATAATAGCTGTTCCATCCATATTTATTGTAGCTCCAAATGGAACAGTAAATGAAGCAACAGAGTTATCAACACCTAATCTATCTGTAACAGTTTTTAGTGTTACAGGAATAGTCGCATTTGAGCTAGATGTTGAAAATGCAAATATTTGAGTCTCTCTCATCTTTTTTAAGAACATTGCAGGGCTTTTCCCTGAGAATATTTTTAAAATCGCCATTAATGTAATAAATAGATGGAACATTAAAGCACCGATTAAGACTAGAACATAACCTGCTAAATCTGCTAATAAGCCTAATCCTAAATTTGCCATAGCTCTTGCAAGTAAAGCAAATACAGCATATGGTGCAACAGCCATTACAATATTTACCATCTTCATCATAATCTCATTTGATATCTCTACAAGCTCAATTACAGGCAAAGCCTTTTTACCAACCATCAAAATTGATATTCCAAGAAGAATTGAGAAGAAAATAATTTGCAACATATTGCCTTGAGCCATCGCATTTATAAAATTGCTAGGAATAATATTAATTAAGACTGAACTTAATGCTGGAGCTTCTTTTGCAGTAAATGAAGCATCAGATGTCATATGCACACCACTTCCTATACCTAAAGCAGCAGCAATACTAATACCAACTGCTATTGCAATTGCAGTTGTTAGCATATAAAGAGCAAATGATTTACCACCAACTTTACCTAAAGCTCT
The DNA here is from genome assembly GCA_964414305.1 of uncultured Nitratifractor sp. Classification (GTDB taxonomy): domain Bacteria; phylum Campylobacterota; class Campylobacteria; order Campylobacterales; family Sulfurovaceae; genus JAADEQ01. Next base: position 8,221 of record CAYPVY010000028.1, on the reverse strand, counting down.
TATATCTCCAATACCTATTACTCCAGTAATTAATGAAAAAATTACCAAAGGAACAACAAGCATCTTTAGAGCTGTTACAAACATTTTACCAATTATTAAAAACAATCCATTAACAATATATACATTTGTAAATGAACCATCTGCATTTAAATGTAACAAATTTATTCCAAGCCCTACAATAATACCCAAGAGCATACCAATTAAAACTTTTACAGTAAGAGACATAGGTTTTTTACCTGCCATAATTTCCTCCTTTTTTACTATTTCCTCTATTACACCTCAAGCCAAAATCAAGAAGATAATAATCTTCTTATAAATAGATTATATCTAAAAAGTTTTCTATTGTGATATTTTATGTATAAATTTTTATTTAATTGTAGTATAAGTGGAGGTTAAGTAGTCTTAGGCAGAAGACAAACTGCCTATTTTTGGATATCTAAAACAATTGCTCCATTATCAGCTATTATTCTTAAATTTCCACCATCCATTTTAAATCTAGCTTCACCTTCAAGAGGATAACCATTTGTATTTAAAACATATGGTGTTAATGACATATCATAATTATTATCCCAAACCACATACTCTTTGTAGTTATTAATATATATTATTCCAGTAGTTAGATACCATTTTGTATTATTATATTTTACACTATAGTGAGCTTCATAACCTTCATAACCAAAGCTATATCCATTTTGAGTCAATTTCATAGTTGTATCAAGAATAAAATTGTATCTATTCTCTGAAATATAGGAAGTAAGTGTTATATCGATAGCCCCGCCATTAGCTATATTAATAGTTGAACCATCTTGATATTTAACACTATAGTTATCTTTAAATCTTATATTTTGAGTATAATATACATTTCCACTTTTTGAACCTAAGGTGACTTCTACAGTTCCATTTATTACTTTTACACCATCATTACAATTATTATATCTATAGATAAGAGTTTTTGAAGTTGATGTTTCATTTATAGTCTCTAAATCTAATGAACCACTTAAACAAACATCCTCAATTATTCTTGCTTTATAATTTGAATTTTTGATTTGTTTTTTTAAAAAATCTTTAGCTAAATTATAAATCAATGGAGTGTTTGAACTATTGTTTGTAGCTCTAGCTTCATAACCACTTGATGAGATTGTTTTAGAAAATAGTGCATCTTGAACTTTTAGGGCATTTTCATAAGTTGCTTTTGCTAATTTAGCTTTATTATCACTAGAGCTACCTCCGCCTCCACAACCACTTAAACTAAATATTGCAAATATTGTAGTTACTATAATTAAAACCTTTTTCATGGAATCTCCTTAATATTTTTTATCATTATATTAAAAAAAAGTGCAAAAAAAGTGATTTTTTAGTGAAGAAAAAGTATATTTATTTAACTTTAAAATATATAGCTAACCACAAAGCTCCATTTGAAGTTTTTAAAACTTTATGTTTTGTATGTGCTGGAATATGCAAATAATCTCCATCTTTTAAATCTATAATATTTTTATTAATCTCTAAGGTAGCTTTGCCTCTTAATAAAATTACAAATTCATCATACTCTTGATTATACTCTTTTGTATCTAAGTTGCTAGAACTTACAATTTGAGTTATTTTGATATCTTTATTCTCAAAAAGGTTTTTAAAAACTTCTCCTTCTTTTGGAATAGTATAATCAAATATATTCACAATAACCCCTTTTCTCCTTAATCTAAAAGCTTAAAGCAAAAAGTGTAAAGCTTTTTTGAAAGTTTCGATAAGTCTAAAGACTCACATCCAAAAACCAAAATAAAAACCAATCAATAGCTCATATTTATTTTATCTATATCACTCCAAGATAAGCTTTTTTTACTATTATCTCTTTGACTTAAGATATGTTCAATATATCTTGCGAACATATCTGTTTCTATATTTACTTTTGAGCCAATTTTATAGCTTTTAAAGAGTGTATTTTGCATTGTATGAGGAATTATTGTGAGTCTAAAGCTATCTTCAAATACCTCATTAACTGTCAAAGATACTCCATCTATTGCAATTGAGCCTTTTGGAACAATATACTTTATATACTCTCTTGGCACTTTTATATAAAAATCTATACCATCTTTATACTCTTTTATATCAACAATTTCTCCTATGCAATCAATATGCCCTTGAACAATATGTCCTTCAAATCTATCTCCCATTTGCATTGCTGGTTCTATATGCACAAATCCTTCAAACTTCTCTTTTGGCACAATTTTGGCTGTCTCTTTTGCGATATTTAGCTCAAATCCATCATTATATATTTTAGTTACAGTCAAACAGACACCATTTACTGCAATAGAATCTCCTATTTTTGGCTTGAATTTTGCTTTTAATCTTAACTTTCCATTTTGAAAGCTTTTTACCTCTGCCATTTCTCTTATTAATCCAGTAAACATATATATAACCTATTTTTAAGTTTGTATTACTATTATATCCAAAAAAAATATAGGTTTTGCTATGGATAAAGAGTATGATGTAATTGTAATTGGTGGTGGCCACTCTGCAATTGAAGCTGCAAATGCAGCTGCAAAGATGGGTGCTAAAACTTTGATGATTACAATTTTGGTAGAGCAAATTGGTGCTAGTTCTTGTAATCCTGCTATTGGTGGTTTGGCAAAAGGGCATTTAGTAAAAGAGATTGATGCACTTGGTGGTTTAATGGGTGAGGTTACAGATGTTGCAGGTTTGCAGTTTAGGATTTTAAATGCATCAAAAGGTCCAGCGGTGCGTGGGAGTAGGGCACAAATAGATATGGATAGATATAGAATAGCCATGAGAGATAGGCTATATCGACTTGAAAACTTAGATATAACCCAAGAGATTGTAGAAGAATTAATAATAGAAAATAATGAAATTAAAGGTGTTGTAACACAACTTAAAAATAGATATTTGGCTCCAAAAGTTATTATCGCTGCTGGAACATTCTTAAATGGACTTATTCATATTGGAGAAGTAAAACAGCGTGCAGGAAGGCAAGGGGAGTTTGCATCTATCTCCTTAGCAGAACATTTAAGAAGTTTGGGTTTTAGGATTGGAAGATTAAAGACTGGAACTTGTGCGAGAGTAGCTGGAGATAGTATAGATTTTGATAAACTTGAAGTTCAAGGAGGAGATGAGCCTCCACAGCCATTTTCATTTAGGACCAAAAAAGAGGATTTTAATCCTACTCAACTTCCTTGTCATGTAGCTTATACAAATGAGACAACACATCAAATTATTGAAGGAAATTTTGATAGAGCTCCTTTGTTTACTGGTCAAATTGATGGTGTTGGTCCTAGATATTGCCCTAGTATAGAAGATAAGATTGATAGATTTAGAGAGAGAAATAGACACCAAGTGTTTGTAGAGCCTCAAACTATGGAGTCAAATGAATATTACCTAAATGGGCTTAGCACATCTTTACCAACTGATGTTCAAGAGGCTATGATACACTCAATCAAGGGTTTAGAGAATGCAAGAATTATTAGATATGGTTATGCAATAGAGTATGATTATATTGACCCAACAGAACTTAAGCATACTTTGGAGTCTAAGAAAATAAAAGGTTTGTATTGGGCTGGGCAAGTAAATGGAACTACTGGATATGAAGAGGCAGCTGCACAAGGACTTATGGCGGGAATTAATGCTGCTCTTAGTTTGCAAGGTAAAGAGCCATTTATTTTAAGAAGAGATGAGGCATATATTGGTGTATTAATAGATGATTTGGTTACAAAGGGAACTAAAGAGCCTTATAGAATGTTTACAAGTAGGGCTGAATATAGGCTTTTACTTAGAGAAGATAATGCTCATCTTAGACTTAGTCATTATGCCAAAGAGTTTGGTTTAATTGATGATGAGTTTGCTAGTAGAGTAGAGAAATTAAAAGAAGATGTTAATGAAGCTCTAAATTATTTAAAAAATAGTTATGTAACACCAACAAAAGAGTTTTCTTTGCTTTTAGATGAGATTGGTGAAACTAAGATTAATGATAAGACAGCTTTAATAGATGTAGTTGCAAGGATTAAAGAACCAACTATTAATAAGCTTCTTAAGCTTGTTCCAGAGTTTAAAAAGTATAATCAAGAGGCATTAGAGCAAATTTTAGTTGAAGCAAAATATTATAGATATATAGAGAAACAAAAAAGCCAAATTGAAAAAATGCACGAGATGTTAAAGGTTAAGATTCCAGAAGATTTTGACTACTCTACAGTAGAGGGTTTAAGTAATGAAATTGTAGAAAAATTACAAAAAGCTACACCTCCAAATCTACAAAGTGCACTTTTAATTAGTGGAGTAACTCCAGCAGCAATTGAGATACTTCATGTTTATATCAAGATGAGACAAAAGGGGAAATAGTGTTATATTTATATGCATACACAAACCATAAGAGTGATTTAGAAAGTTTAAGAAGAGTAGCTGCATTATATAAAGATTTAAATGAAAGAGGAATTGAGTGTGAAATATTATTGAATGATTATAGAGCTCAATTGTTGCTAAGAGATTGGGGTTTGCCTCTAGCTACAACTATTGAGACAATAAAAGATATTGATGCTGTAGCTTCTATTGATGATATAGTTTTGATTGATTCTCCAGAAAAAATTGAAGGTAGGGTTTTAGATTATCCTAATAAATTTAAAAAGGTAATATATATTAATAGTAGTTGTCAAGAGGTAGAATTTGATGGTGCAGATATAATAAATATTGTATTAGATAAAAAAATAATAGCTTCAAATCTAGATGTTGATAAGAAAAGTAAAGATTCTATTTTTATTTTTGGTGATAGTGATTATGATAAAATTATATTAAAAAATTTAGATTTGTTTAAGAATAAAAATTTAGATCTATATTGGGGTATATATTTTTTTGTAAAATATGAGGATAGTTTAAAAGAGGTCTTTAATGATATAATAGAGCCTGAAGAGTATTATGATATATTAAAAGAGTATAAAAATATAGTTACTTCATCATTTCAAATTGCTTTAGAATCAGCTATAAACGGTGCAAATGTGCAGTTTTTAAAGCTTAAAGATATTAGTAGTTGTCAAGAGGAGTTATTAAAATCATTGGACATAAAAATTAGTAATATAATTATAGATGATTTATCAGTTTTATTAAACAAAAAAATTAAAAATAGTAATAATGAAATAATAAATATAATTTATGATTATATGTGAAATAACTTCACACCTTTGATTATCATTCTTTCTTATTATTTTCTTAAACATACACTTTTAATAAATATAAGCATATAATTAAGTGTTACTTATTTTAAAGGAAAGGATACAAATCATGGCAGATAGAAGAGACTTTATGGGAATGGCTCTTGGTGCTTTTGCTGGATTGGGTGCTCTTGGTGCACTTTATGCAGCAAAAAGAACCTGGGATCCATTACCAAGTGTAAAAGCAGCAGGTTTTACAACTTTGGATTTAAGCAATGTTCCAGAGAATAAATTAATTACTGAGAAGTGGAGAGGCAAACCAATCTTTATATTAAAACAGACTAAAGAAATGGTAGAAAAAGCTAAAAAGAGAGAAATATCTAACTTAAAAGGTCATAAAGATATCGAAAGATTAGTAAAAGTTGGTGATGATTATTATATGATTACAGTAGGTCTATGCACACATTTAGGTTGTATTCCAGGGTATAGACCAGAGAGCCAAGATTTTTTATGTGCTTGTCATGGTGGTATGTATAATACAACAGCAGATGTAATAAAAGCTCCACCTCCAAGAGGATTAGATATCCCACCATTTAAAATTGATGGTAAAAAAGTTGTTCTTGGTGAAGAGGGACCAGAATATAAAAAAATGCTAGAAAATGGCATAACACAAAGAGTATAGGAGGAGTTTTAAATGGCACATTTTGATGAAAATGCAAGACCATTTAGTCATAAATGGCTAAATGAAAGACTTGCAATAGATACTCTGAAAAGAGTTTTATCAACTGAATATTGGATACCAAAGAATATAAACTTCCTTTGGGCTATGGGAATGGTGTTGGCAGCTACTTTTGGTTTGCTATTAATTAGTGGTATTTTTCTTTTAATGTATTATCAGCCAAATACAAAACTTGCATTTGATAGTGTAAATTATACTATAATGAGTGAAGTTGGATATGGGTGGCTATGGAGACATATACATGGTGTTGGTGCATCTGTTGTTTTCTTGATTATCTATATTCATATGTTTACTGGTATTTATTATGGCTCTTATAAAAGAGGTAGAGAGTTAATTTGGCTTTCTGGAATGCTTTTGTTTGTAACATTTTCAGCTGAAGCATTTTCAGGTTATATGTTGCCATGGGGTCAAATGAGTTATTGGGCAGGTATGGTTATTACAAATTTATTTAGTGGTGGTTCTTTGCATCTTAATGGCTTAGTTGAGTGGATTAGAGGAGATTATGTTCCAGGACAAGCTTTCTTAAATAGATTTTTTATGTTGCATGTATTGCTTTTGCCTTTAGTAATTATTGGTTTGATTGTATTTCACTTTGGAACACTTAGAATCCCACATGTAAATAATCAAGATGGTGAAGAGTTTGATTTTGATGCAGAGGCTGAAAAATGGAAAGCAGGACAAAGAAAAGAGTCTAAAGTAATTCCGTTTAATCCAGTATTTTTAAGTAAAGATGTATTTGTTCTTGGAATATATTTTATATTCTTCTTCTATTTAGTATTTTATCACTTTGAGTTTGCAATGGATCCAGTAAACTTTGACCCAGCAAATCCTCTAAAAACTCCGCCTCATATCTATCCAGAGTGGTATTTCTTGTGGAGTTATGAGATTTTAAGACCATTCCCAACAGATCCAGGTTTGATTGCATTTGGTTTTGCACAAGTAATTTTCTTCTTCTTACCATTCTTAGATAGAAGTCCAAATGTAGCACCTGCAAATAGAAGAGGTTTATTCAAATATTGGTTCTGGCTACTTCTTGTAGATATGATTGTATTAACAATAATGGGTAAACTACCACCAGAAGGTATTTGGAGTAAAATTGGTTTAGTTGCTGCTGTAATATTTATATTACTATGGATAGCATTGCCAATCATCACTAAAAAAGAAAAAAAATTATAAGGAGTAGAGAATGAAAGATTTAAAAATATTAGGTGTTGTTGTAATATTTACACTCATTCTCTACTGGGGAGTTGAGCCATTTGCACATTCGCAAATGCATAAACATGTAGAGGGTGATGACTTTAAATATAGTGATTTAAAAGCAATTCCAAAAGGTGATCCTAAAAAAGGTAAAGCATTAGCTAGTGCTTGTGCAGGATGTCATTCAATTAAAGCAGCTGGAATAAAAGCACCTATGGATGCATTGACTGCATCATCAACTTATGGTGTTACTCCTCCAGATTTGAGTTTGGCTGGTAAGTTATTGGATGAGAAGTTTTTTGCACATTTTTTAACTAATCCAGCAGAGGTAACAAAGTCTAAACACTTTGCAATGCCACCAAGTGCAGGTAGTTTACAAGATGCGGCTGATATTGTTGCTTATTTTAAATCTATTGCACCAAAAGAGGTTAGCAATAAAGATGCTTTTGTATTCGCATGTGGTAGATGCCATGCAAATAGATATGGTAAATGGACTCAACTTGGTGATGAACCAAAAACTAAAGAGAATATTAAAACAGGTGTAGATTTGAAAAAGTTAGAGTTTGAGAAAAAACTTGGTCAATATAAAAATAAACTTGCAGACTATATGGGTAAACTTCCACCTGATTTATCAATCATTGTTAGAGCAAGAAGTCCTCACTATTTAGAGACATTTGTTGAAAATCCTCAAAGTCAACTTCCAGGAACTGCAATGCCTAGAGTTGGATTGACAAAAGAGGGTTATGAAAAAGTATATGGATATCTTGAATCAACAGGAGATCCAAGTAAACCAAAAAGAGAAAAAGTTGGTCCATGGGTAATTGGATATTTTGTAATATTTGCATTACTTGCTTATGGTTGGTATAAGTCTCAATGGAAAGGCTTAAAATAAGCATTTTTAAATTCCCACTTTTAAGTGGGAATGCTTAAAGCATAAGATATAAAGCTTAATATGAAAGGTATAGAGGAGTAAAGGAGAATAGGTGTATAGGAAATAATTATTCTCTTTATATTTATACCTTTTTATTTATTACTTAACTTGTTACTTAATTATTAAATTTACTTACATTTTGACTAAAATCATCTACTTATTTACAATTTTTTGTTACCCTTATGAATTAGAAAGCTTAATGCATAA
>CAYPVY010000027.1:6251-12767 GCA_964414305.1 uncultured Nitratifractor sp. | reverse complement strand
AAATTACTTATTTTGGGTTCACCCTTTTTAGGAGCATATATTGGAAACTATTAATAGGATTAGGCAAGAGGTTCATAAGGTTGTAGTTGGTCAAGAAAAGATGGTTGAGAGTCTTTTGATTGGGCTAATTTGTCAAGGTCATATACTATTAGAGGGTGTGCCTGGACTTGCAAAAACAACAACTATTAATGCTTTGGCAAAAAGTTTAGGACTTGATTTTAAAAGAGTTCAATTTACTCCTGACTTACTACCAAGTGATATTATAGGAACTGAGATGTATGACCCAAAAAGAGAAGAGTTTAGAATAAAAAGAGGTCCAGTCTTTACAAACCTTCTTCTTGCTGATGAGATAAATAGAGCTCCTGCAAAAGTTCAATCTGCACTACTTGAAGTTATGCAAGAGAGGCAAGTTACAATTGGTGATGATACTTTTAAATTAGATTTACCTTTTTTGGTTATGGCTACTCAAAACCCAGTAGAGCAAGAAGGAGCATATGAACTACCTGAGGCTCAACTTGATAGGTTTTTGATGAAAGTAGTAGTTGGATACAATACAAGAGCTGAAGAGCTTGAAATTGCAAGAAGAGCTTCAAATAATAGCTTTGAAGAGATTAATCAAGTTGCCAATAAAGATGATTTAATGAGAATTAGAAAAGAGGCTATGCAAGTGCATCTAGACCCAGAGATTGAAAAATATATAATAGAATTAATTTTTGCTACAAGAGAGCCTAATAGATATGGTTTAAATAATATAGAAGAGTATATAGAGTTTGGTGCTAGTCCTAGAGCTAGTATAGATATGTATAAAGCTTCTCGTGCAGTTGCTTATATTAAAGGGCAAGATTTTGTTTCTCCTATTGAGATAGCATATATTGCAAAAGAGATTTTAAGACATAGGATTATATTAAGTTATGAAGCACAGGCTGAGGGTATAACTCAAGATATGATTATAGAAAAAGTTTTAGCAGCAGTTCCGATACCTTAATGAAAGCAAAAGCAAAAGAGATATCCCTAAAAACCAGAAAGCAAGTTTTTGGTGCATTAAGCGGAAATAATTTAAGTAAATTCCAAGGTGAGGGCTTTGAGTTTGCTGAACTTAGAGAATATTCTTATGGAGATGATGTTAGAAAAATTGATTGGAAAACATCTGCAAAAACTGGTAAACTATATATAAAAGTCTATCACGAAGAGAGAGAATTAAATGTAGTAGTTAGCTCCCTACTTAGTGGTTCTACCTATTTTGGAACACATAAACCTAAAAGTGAATATATTATTGAAGTTATGGCACTTCTTGGATATTCAGCAGTCAAAAACAGAGACCTTTTTAGTCATATTTTATATGCTGATAAATTATATAGAAAAACAAAACCATCAAAAAAGCTATATGCAGTAAACAAAGAGATTGAAGAGTTGACAGATTTTGATGTTCTTGGCAAAAGAGCAAATATTAAAGGCTGGATTGAAGATTTAAATAAATATGTTAGAAAAAAATCACTGCTATTTATGATAGGTGATTTTGTAGGTGATTATAATCTATCACTTTTAGCAAAAAAGAATGATTTGGTTGTAATTATCATTAGAGATTATTTTATTGAAAATCTAAAACCTTTGGGAGAAATTAGATTGATTGATCCTGGATATTTAGATAGCTTTAGTGGAAATGTTGATGAAGAGAGTGTAAAGATATATAAAGAAGCATTAATAGAAAATGATAGAAAACTATATAAACACATTAGAGATATTGGAGCTAGAGTTATAAAACTATACACTCATCAAAATCCATATATTGAACTATTAAAGAGGCTAAAATGAGTCAAGATATTAGTGATATTAAGCCTATAGTTGAAATTAGTGATTACTCTTTGATAATATTAATAATAACTATATTAATAGCACTATTTTTGGCATATAAACTATTTAAATATTCATACAATTATGCAAAAAGGAATTGCAAAATTGATTGTGATAAATACTACTTTTATAAATATTGCCAAGCTGATTGGTCAAACCCAAAAGAAGCAGCTTATATTGCTACAAAATATGGAGCAATCTTAGCTCAAGACAAAAGAAGAAAAGAGTTATTTGCTCAGCTTAGACAAAGAGTTGATAAATACAAATATAAAGTAGATGTAGGCAAAGTTGATGAAGAGACTTTAAATTACTACAACCTATATAAGCAGGTGTGTGATGAGTCATTATAGTTTTGAATATCCATTTGCATTTTTGCTTATAGGGGTTTTTTGGATATGTTTCAAAAAATGTCCAGCAAAAGCTACAACAATATATTTACCATATATACATTTGATTTTTGATAAAAAAAGAATCAAAAGCAGATGGATAGATATATTCAAATGGCTTGGAATAATTTCATTTATTATGGCTTTGGCTTCTCCTGTAAAAATTGAAACTTACAACAATATCAAGAAAGATGCTAGAGATATAATGTTGGTTTTAGATTCTAGTAAATCTATGCTTGATAGAGGATTTGATATAAACAATCCTACAAAAGATAAATTTAGTATTGTAAAAGAGGTAATATCAAAATTTATAGAGGCAAGAAAAAATGACAGAATTGGTCTAATAAATTTCTCAAGTGCTGCATTTTTGGCATCTCCTCTAACTTTTGATACAAAATATCTACAAGATATTTTAAAGAAACAAAGAGTTGGCTTAATTGGTAGTAGAACTGCCATTTATGATGCATTGCTTCAAGCTATATATTTTTTAGAAAACTCAAATACAAAAAGTAAAATTGCAATTCTTTTAACAGATGGTATAGATAATATGAGCTCTACTACATATGAAGATATAAAAGATATTTTATCTAAATCTAAAATAAAACTATATATTATTGGTATTGGAGGAGTAGAAGACTTAGATGTTTCAAAGCTTAAAGATTTAGCAAAAAGTGGCAAAGGTAAATTCTTTTTAGCCTCAAACAAAAGCACTTTAGATAAAATATACAAAGAGATAGATAGAAGTGAAACTAGTAAAATCAAAGGAGATAGCTATAAAAAATATACATACTATTACTATTTTCCTTTAGTATTTGCAATAATTTTCTTGCTTATGTATGTTTACTACAAGAGTGCAAAAGGAGTAGCTAAGTGAGTTTTGAAAATGTATCACTGCTTATTTTATTACTTGTGCCATTTACTCTTTTTGCCATATTAGTTCTAACAAATAAAGAGGGTATTGAGAGAGTATTTGATAAAAAGGTTCTAGATAGAATCAAAGTAGAAAATAGTGGCTTAAGCAATAAAGTAAGAAATGTTATATTCTTTATAGCAATATTTTTTATGATTATTGCAATTGGAGACCCATATATTAAAAAAGGTCAAAAAGAAATAGAAATAAAAGGATTAGAAGCTATATTGGCTTTGGATATATCTGGTTCTATGAGAAGTAAAGATAGATACCCAAATAGATTAGAATTTGCAAAGAAAAAGATAAAAGAGTTATTAAATCTTTTAGTAGATGATGAAATAATGATATTAACCTTTTCTAATGATGTATATTTAGTATCACCACTAACTAGAGATAAAAATACATTAATAGATGTTATAGATGGAATTGGAAAAGAGTATATCCAAAGAGGTAGTAACTTTACACTCCTTGCACAAATAGCAGCACAAAAACTTAAAAGCATGAATAATAAAATATTAATTTTAGTAAGTGATGGTGGGGATAAAGGAGATTTAAAAGAGTTTTCAAATATTATTAAAAAAAATAATATAAAATTATATGCTATATTAATAGGCACAAAAGATGGTTCAGCAATATTGGATGAAAAAGAAAAAGCAATAATAAAAAATGACAAAATTGTAATAAGTAAAATAAATACAAATCTATGCAAAATTGCCAAAGAGAGTGGAGGAGATTGCATAATAGCAGATTATAATCAAAATGATGTTAATAAATTAGCAATAAGTATAAATAGCAACATAGGCTATAAATCAAATAAAAAAACTATACAAATTGAAGATAAGATTCAATTATTTTATTATCCACTATTGATATCTTTAATTCTTTTGATTATTGCCTTTAGTTCAATACCAAATAAAGATGAGATTTTTAATAGCTCTAAAAAAAGAGGTGATAAATGACAAAGCTCATATTCACTCTTTTTTCAATAACTTTATATACAAATGCTTCTCTTTTAGACTTTTGGCATATAAAAAATTTTAATAAATTTTATGAAGATAAAAACTATACAAAAGCTCTAAATGAGTTAAAAGCTTTAAATAAAGATACTCCAGAAATAAATTATAATCTTGCTAATATATTATATAAGCTTAAAAAGTATCACCAAGCAATATCATACTATAAAAAATCATATGGCAATGGAGTAAATGAAGCAAATAGATTATATAATTTAGGTAATTGTTATTTTAAGCTAAAAGAGTGGGACAATGCTATATTTGCATATAAAATGGCACTTAAACTTAGCAATGATTCTGATATAAGACGAAATTTGGCTTTAGCATATCAAATGAAATATAAAAAAGAGCAAAAGCAAAATAAGCAAAATAGAAAAAAACATCATGTAAAAAAAGCTAAGAGTAAAGATAATAAAACAAAAAGTAAGAAAATGGATAAAAACATAACTAAAAAATCTAATAAAAATTTAAAGAAACAAAAGTCTATTAATAAATTTAGAAAAAGAGTTAAGAAAATGTTAAAAAAGGCATTAAATAATAAAAAAGCACCAGTATTAATGTATAAAATAGATTCAAATAATACAAAAATTCCTTCTAATTTAAAGAGGTGGTAAATTAATGAATAGATATATTTTGATAATACTTATTGCAATCTTTACTATACTTAATGCAAAAATCCCAAGGGTATTTGTTGCAATTAAAAATAAAGAGATTATAAAAGATGAAAATATAGAAGTGCTAATAGGAGCTGAGGCGAAAATAAACTCTAAAATAGATTTACCAAATATCAATAAAATTGCTGAATATAAAGTCTTATCTAAAAAATTAGTAGTATCTAAAAGAGAAATAAAAGACAAAAATATAACTACAATTAAAAAATCATATAAATATATTATCAAACCTACAAAGAGCTTTGATATGCCAAGTTTTACTATTAAAATTGATAATAAAGATTATAAAACTATTCCATTTAGAGTAAATGTAAAATCAATCAAAAAACCAGATAATAAAATAGATAACAACAACACTATCAAAAAAGAAAATACCAAACCAAAAGAAGAGAAAAAAAGTCCAAAAATACCAACAAAAAAAATTACTAAAAATATAAATAATCAAGAGCTAAAAAAAGAAAAAAAAGCTCCTTTATCAAAACAAAATAATATTATAGATAATAGTGATTTTATATTTAAAATGAGTAGTGATAAAAAAAGCGTTATGGTAGGAGAACCTTTTGTTGTTACAATCACTTTAATAGAACCTCTTGATTTAGGAAGCTCAAATTTACAATTTACTCCACCAAAATTTGAGGGTTTTGAGTATCAAACTAAAGATGAAGGTAATATAGAAGAAAATTCAAATAGTGTAATAAGAACAATTAAATATATTTTAACTCCCAAAAAAAGTGGCAAACTCACAATAGACCCAGCAAAAGTAAAAATAGGTATAGAATTAACTCCTCAAGCACAAACACCTTTTGAATTTTTTGGTGCAAATACAGAATGGAAAAAACTAAAAACTAATAAATTAACTATAGATGTTAAAGCAATTCCAAAAGATGTAGAATTGATTGGAAAATTTAAAATAGAAACAAAAACTACTTCCAAATTTGCAAAACCAAATAAACCTTTTGAATATATAGTAACTATAATTGGAATAGGAAAATTAAATAATTTTACACTACCTAATTTAAATATAAATAATGTTACTATATATAAAGATGAACCAAAATATGAAGAGTTTGAAAAAAAAGGTATTTTAATTTCAAAATTAAGTCAAAAATATACCTTTATTGCCGATGATAATTTTAAAATTCCATCGATAAAAATAAAATCTTTAAATCCACATAATGGTAATACATATATACTATCAACAAAGCCTTTAGATATAAAAGTAAAGAAAATAAAAAAAATTACTGCTATTTTAAATAATAAAGATAAAAATAATATTAATAAAATTGATCATAAAAAAAACCAAATTATAAAAAAACCTAAAGATATAGAAAAATTTGAAAACCTACTTATAGATAAAGAGTATTATAAAAGAAAATATCATAATGGATATTCTCTTATTGCTCTTATTGGTGCATTGATTTTGGGAATTATTTTAGGTATTGCTTTGGCAATATTAATTCCTAGCATATTTAGAATCAAAGCTTCTAGTAAACTATCTAAAAATAAATTATATGGTAGTTATGAAGAAGCATTAAATATTTTATATCCACACATTACAAAAAGTAAAGCAATAGAAAAAATGGTAGCAAATCTATATGAAATAACTAATGGAAATGAAGATGTTAAAATAGATGAATATGCTTTAAATAAACTTATTAAAAAGATTAAAGAAGGAAAAATATAAT
>CAYPVY010000027.1:1840-6151 GCA_964414305.1 uncultured Nitratifractor sp. | reverse complement strand
GATGAATATGCTTTAAATAAACTTATTAAAAAGATTAAAGAAGGAAAAATATAATTTAAACTAAAAGCTAAAACTATAGTTTTTTTAAGATTTATAATATAGCAAAAGCTATATTTATTAATTTTCTTCTAGTCTAACTCTTACACTCTTTGCATGAGCACTTAAACCCTCTACATCAGCAATTAAAGCACACTCTTTTCCAATTTGATTGATACCTTTTTTGCTAAAGTTTATTATTGAACTTTTTTTCAAAAAGTGTTCAACACTTAACGGTGAATAAAATTTTGCTGTTCCACCAGTTGGTAAAGTATGATTTGGTCCTGCTATATAGTCGCCAATAGGCTCTGGAGTATATTCTCCTAAAAATATTGCACCAGCATGAAGAATTTTATCTAATAATTCCATTGGATTTTTTGTTAAAACCTCTAAATGCTCTGGAGCTATTTGATTCATCAAATCTATTGCCTCATCAATATTATTAGTTACAATTATTGCACCTCTTGTCTCAATAGATTTTCTTGCAATCTCTTCTCTGCTTAATTCCTTTAAATACTCTTCTACCTTGTTATTAACTCTATTTGCCAAATCTAAGCTTGTGGTAATTAATATTGAACTTGCCATCTCATCATGTTCAGCTTGAGATAATAAATCTATTGCTACATAATCTTCTCTTGCACTTTCATCTGCTAATATTCCAATCTCACTAGGTCCTGCTATCATATCAATATTAACTTCTCCATAAACCAACTTTTTTGCAGTAGCAACAAAAATATTTCCAGGACCAGTAATAACATCTACTTTAGGGATTGTATCTGTTCCATAAGCCATTGCTCCTATCGCACTTGCACCACCTACTTTATATACCCTTTTTAAGCCACATAGATGACAAGCTGCCAAAAGTAACTCATTTAATTCATTATCTGGTGCTGGTGTGCAAACAATTATATCTTTTACACCAGCTACAATTGCTGGAATAGCATTCATTAATAGTGAACTTGGATATGCAGCTTTACCTCCAGGAATATATAGACCTGCTCTATCAACAGGAGTAACTTTTTGTCCTAATATTGTTCCATACTCATCTTCATCCATCCAACTCTTTGGCATAAGCTTTTGATGATAATCTTTAATTCTATCATATGCTAGATTTAATGCATCTCTTAACTCTTTATCAATATTATCATAAGCTTTTTTCATATCTTCTACACTTACTTCAAGCTCACTATCACTTTTTGGCTCCCATCTATCAAATCTTGCTATTTGAGATTTAAGAGCTTCATTACCATCTTTTTTTATCTCTTTTAAAAGCTTATTAACAATTTCACTAACACCTTCAATATCCATTTTGCCACGATTTAAAAGCTCTTTAAATTCACTATCAAAATCACTACTATTAATATCTATAATTTTCACTTTAAATCCTCATATTTTCTTTTATATCTCTCAAGCATAGATATATTGCCTATTAAACCACCTTGATGAATATATACCAAATTTGAAAATTTATCAATATTTTCAAAAATAGCAATCCATCCTTTCATATCATATAATAGGTCAAACTCTATGCTTGTCTTTTTATGTAATTCTAACCAAAGAAGATAAAAATCTCTATAAAGTTTTCCAAAATGGTATCTCTTTTTTGTATCAACTATATTTGGATAAATTGTCTCATTCTCTTCTAATTCTCTAAATTGCTCTTTTAAATAATCAATACTACCTACGCAAGGTGTTGTAAACACCTCTATATTATTTATACCCATTTCATAAAAAGCTTTTGATAAAAATAGAGCTGTTGTTCCAGTTCCTGAGGGTAAAAATATTTGATACTCTTTGTTGCCCAATTGTTCTATTAACTCTAATGCCAATTGCTTAATGCCAAAATATGCCTCTTTTTGTGCAATACCCTCTTTAATATATAATGCATTATCTAATTTTGGTATATTTTTATATCCCTCTTTTAATATCATTTTATTATCCAAAGCTAGTTTTAAATTACCTCTAGGAGATTTTTTAAGTAATGAAGGGATATGATTTGCATAATAATAAAAGTCTAATCCATACTCTTTAGCAAAATAAGATAGTGAATACATAGCATTAGATTGTATAGAGCCATATGATACAATAGTTTTAATATTACTATCATTTTTAAGACTATTTAGATAGTAATAGATTTTTCTAGCTTTGTTTCCTGAAAGTTCATGATGAATTAAATCATCTCGTTTAATTAAAAACTCCAATCCCCTAAAAGAATTTTTTTCTAATGGGGTTGGAATATTAAAGGAAATAGACAATTTCAGTATCTATTAACTGCATTTAACTCTTCAAAAGCTCTTATAACTCTATCTCTCATTGACTCTTCACCAGCTCTTAGCCATTTTCTAGGGTCATAGTAACTCTTATTTGGTTTATCCTCACCTTCAGGATTACCTATTTGGCTTTGTAGATAATCATGATATTTAGATGCATACTCTTTTACTCCACTCCAAAATGCCCACTGAGTATCTGTATCTATATTCATTTTTATTACACCATAGCTAATAGCCTCTTTAATCTCTTCTGGGCTAGAGCCACTTCCACCATGAAATACAAAATTTACAGGTTTTGGCTTGGTGTTGAGTTTTTCTTGAATATATTTTTGAGAATTATCTAAAATTTTAGGTTCTAGATGAACATTTCCAGGCTTATATACTCCATGAACATTTCCAAATGAAGCTGCTATAGTAAACCTATTAGATATAGCACTTAGTCTTTTATATGCTTCATAAACCTCTTCTGGTTGTGTATAAAGAGCTGAGTTATCAACATTAGTATTATCTACACCATCTTCTTCACCACCAGTAATTCCTAACTCAATCTCAAGGGTCATTCCAAGCTTATCCATTCTTTTTAGATACTCTTCACAAGTAGATAGATTCTCTTCTAATGACTCTTCAGACAAATCAATCATATGAGAGCTAAATAGTGGTTTGCCACTCTCTTTAAAATATTTCTCACTCTCTTCTAGTAATCCATCTATCCAAGGAAGTAGTTTTCTTGCTGCATGGTCTGTATGTAATATTACTGGAACACCATACTCTTGTGCTAGAGTATGAACATGTTTAGCACCGCTTACAGCACCAAGAACTGCTGCTCTATCAGATTTTAAACCTTTTCCAGCATAAAAAGATGCACCACCATTACTAAATTGTATAATAACTGGAGAGTTTACTTTTGCTGCGGCTTCTAAAACTGAATTTATAGAATTTGTCCCAACTACATTTACTGCAGGTAGTGCAAATTGATTCTCTTTTGCATATTCAAAAATCTTTTGTATATCATCTCCAGTTACAACACCTGGCTTAATATAATCAGAAAGCTTTTGGCTCACTTTTGTATCCTTTTAATTTATGTTATTTTACTACTATTTTTGCTTTTTTCATTAATTTATCTACAACTTTTTTCTGCTTAAGTTGCATAATAATGATATTTTTAACTTTACTAAATGGAACAAGTTTACCATTTTTCTTAAATAGTTGTTTATTAGCATCGTAAGCTTTTTTTGCTTCAGCAGTAGAAACTTTTATATTTCTAGTCTTTTTTGCCATCCATGCATTTGCTATTACAAAATCTCTCTCTTTTTTGCTAAGTTGTCTATATGCAGTCTTAATAACCAATTTATCAACAGCAAGTCTTTTAACTATCTCTTTCTTATCTTTTGGTTTAAGTTGAGAATATTTAACTTTACCATTTGTTAAAACTTTTAAAAGTTTATTAGCCTCTTTTTCTGTAATTGGATATCCATTTACTGTTCCTATAACTTTTGCAGTAATTGCAGATGTAGTTAATGCAGCAGCTACTGCAAATGTTGTTAATAGTTTTTTCATTAAAACTCCTTATTTTTAATTAATATAATTATATATAAATTTTGTGAACAAATTGTAAATAGTTTCTATTTGCTATTTTCTAAACTATTTGTTATCTTAGCTTTCTCTTTTGCTTTATCTATAGCCTCTTTAATTCTTTTATTAAACTGTTCTTGTCTCATTTGTGCAATTATTTTATCTTTTACCTTTTCAAATGGTGCAATTCCTTCTGGTTTTTTATCTTCAAGATAAATTACATGATATCCAAATTGTGTTTTTACAGGTTTTGTTGTAATCTCACCCTTTTTTAGAGCAAAGGCTGCATCTTGAAAGGCTGGAACCATCTGACCCTTTCCAAAATATCCTAAATCACCACCATTTTTACCACTAGGACCAATAGATTTAGATTTAGCCAACTCAATAAATTTTTTCTTAAGTTCATCACCTTTTAGGTTTTTAAGTTCATCTA
>CAYPVY010000027.1:0-1740 GCA_964414305.1 uncultured Nitratifractor sp. | reverse complement strand
AACTCAATAAATTTTTTCTTAAGTTCATCACCTTTTAGGTTTTTAAGTTCATCTATTATCTTTTGAGCCTCTTCTTTAGTTTTTACTAAAATATGTCTTGCATGAACTTTTTGAGGTGTCTTAAATTTATCTTTATTATCTTGATAATATTTATTAGCCTCAGAATCACTTATTAGCGTTCTTTTAAAGATTTTATCCATCCATACTTTAATTGCTAAATCTTTTTTATAATTATCTAAAACTTTTTGATAATCTTTATCCTTTTCTACACCTGCCTCTTTTGCACTATCTAGTAGCAATTCTCTCTCTATTAATTTATTTACCAATTTTTTTTGTTGTTCTTTTGGTAATTTATCAAAATCCATACCTTGAGGTTTTAAAAGCATATTAATATCATCTTTTGTTATACTTTTACCATTTACAGTAGCCAATACATCTGCTGCCCATCCAGATGTCAACATTAAAGCAGATGCAATTAGTGTTGTTTTAATTAGTTGCATTTATGCACTCCTTTTAAAGCTTATTTTGAAATTATTAATGATAGTATACTCTTACAAAATGAAATAATTGTTTAAATAGGTTTAAAATGAGTAAAAAAGATACAAAAGCTGTAAAATTATCAACAAAAAAAGAGATAGAAGAGATTAAAGAGATATTTTTAAAACACTATCCTAATTCTGTTACTGAGTTAAATTATAATAATTTATACGAATTATTGGTTGCTGTAATGTTGTCTGCTCAATGCACAGATAAAAGAGTAAATATAATTACTCCTGCACTATTTAAAAAATATCCATCCACCAAAGAGTTATCAAAAGCAAAATTAGATGATGTAAAAGAGTTAATAAAGAGTTGTTCATTTTTTAATAACAAAGCAAAAAATTTAATTCAAATGGCAAAAATGGTTGAAGAGAAATATGATGGAGAAATTCCACTTGATCAAAAAGAGTTGGTTAAACTACCTGGAGTTGGTCAAAAAACAGCAAATGTTGTATTAATAGAATATACTGGTGCAAATTTAATGGCTGTTGATACTCATGTTTTTAGAGTTGCTCATCGTTTAGGCTTAAGTAATGCATCAAATGTAAAAGATACAGAAAAAGATTTAGTAAAAAAATTTAAAACAAATCTACATCAACTACATCAAGCTATGGTTTTATTTGGAAGATATAAATGTAAAGCACTAAAACCAGAGTGCGATAATTGTATTCTTGCTAATTTTTGCAAAAGTAAAGAGAGTTTCAAAGCTAAATAAATTTAGGATAGAAGGGGATTACATCATCCCCATTCCACCCATTCCGCCCATGTCTGGAGCCATTGGAGCAGTTGTAGAATTTTTCTCTGGAATATCACTAACTGTTGCTTCAGTTGTTAAAAGTAAACTTGCAACACTTACTGCATTTTGAAGAGCAACTCTTTCAACTTTTAGAGGATCTATAATTCCAGCTTCAAACATATCTACATACTCACCAGTAGCAGCGTTAAATCCTTCATTTGGATTATCACTATTGCTTACTTGGTTAGCTACAACACCAGCATCAAATCCTGCATTTTCTGCAATTTGCTTAATTGGAGCTTTAATTGCTCTAAGTATTATATCTGCACCAATTTGCTCATCACCTTCTAATTTTAAATCTACTTTATTACCAGCTTTTACAAGTGCTGCACCACCACCAATTACAATACCTTCTTCAACAGCTGCTTTTGTTGCACTTAGAGCATCATCTACTCTATCTTTTT
>CAYPVY010000026.1:0-12793 GCA_964414305.1 uncultured Nitratifractor sp. | reverse complement strand
CTCTAAGCTCTAAAGCCTCTCTTTTACCTGTGCTTGCACCGCTTGGCACAATTGCACTTGCCTTTACTCCATCGCTTAAAACAACTGTTGCTCTAACTGTTGGGTTACCACGACTGTCTAAAACTTCATCTGCATAAATATCTTCTATAAATACCATCTAGCTCTCCATATTTTTAGTGCCTAATTTTACCATTTTTTTTATAAATTAAAGCATTTTTTCAATTGGGTCAACTTCCCAAAAAAAATCTATCCACTTATAAGCTATTTTTACCTTATAATCAGCCTCTATAGATGCACTTGTCTTATAAAATATTGTTGCTAATTTAAATTCACAATTAGGATATAGCTCTTTTAGTTTTTTTAACACACCTTTAATAGTATCTCCACTATCTATTATATCATCTACAATTACTACTCTTTTAGCCCCTTTTAGGTTTGGAATATTAAAAATATCAAGAGTATCTAGTTTTTTTTCTTTATCATAATGAATTGAATTAAGTGTAAAAAGGCGTCTAATATCTAAAGCCTGAGCAATAAAATGTCCAAGAGTCAAACCTCCCCTTGCTACTGCAATTATAGTATCTGGTTCAAACTCTTCTATCTTTTTAGCAAGTGTAACAACATCTTTTAAAAATTCATCATAACTATAATAATACTTTTCCAACGCTTCTCCTTAACCATGAACAATAAATACAATTAAAGATATAATAGCTATAGTAACAACACCAATATTTAAATCTTTAAATTTTCCTTGAGCCAATTTTATAATTGTATATGTTACAAAAGCTGCAGCCAATCCATTTGTTATTGAATAAGTAAGAGGCATTAAAATGATAGAAAAAAATGCAGCAGTTGCTGTTGCAATATCTATTTTTTCAAAATTTATTCTACCAAGTTCCATAAACATCAATACACCAACAGCTACTAATATAGGTAAAATTGCAGCTTGGGGAATTGATTTAAATAGTGGTAACATAAATAGCGTTAATATAAAAAATAATCCAGTAAATACAGCAGTTAATCCAGTTCTACCACCAGCCTCAACGCCACTTGCAGACTCTATAAAAGATGTGGTAGTTGATACTCCCATTAATGAACCAGCAACTGTAGCAATTGCATCAGCTTCTAAAGTCTTCTCTAGAGTTTCATCTTTTTTATTTTCATCTTGAAAAAGATTGGCTCTAGCTCCTACAGCACTCAATGTTCCAATAGTATCAAACATATCAGTTATTAAGAATGTAACAATAACAGGTAGCAAAGATAGTGTTAGTGCAGATTTTATATCAAGCTTTAGAGCTATTGGGGCAATCGATTTTGGCATACTAAAAAATTCATTACTAAAATGCATATTTGGTATAAAGCTATAGGCTATAATTGAGCTTATCAATACAGATAAAATAAAAGCCCCTTTAATTCTATAAGCATACAAAATCAAAGCCAAAATTATCCCAAATACTCCAAGTAACACTTGTGGATCACTTAAGTTTCCTAAAGTTACTAATGTTGCCTTATTAGGCACAATAATATGCATCTCTTTAAGACCAATAAAAGCTATAAAAGCACCAATACCAGCACTTATAGAACGCCTTAAATCCATAGGAATAGAGTTAATTACCCAAACTCTAAATTTTGTAAACGATAATATTACAAAAATAATACCAGATATAAATACAATACCCAAAGCAGTCTGCCAAGGTATTTTCATTCCAAGCACTAATCCATATGTAAAGTAAGCATTAAGTCCCATACCTACGCTCATAGCAATTGGTGTATTACTCCACAATCCATTAAAAATTGTTGCAAAAATTGTAATTAAAGCAGTAGCTGTAATTACAGCTCCAATAGGCATACCAGCTTGTGATAAGATATATCCATTAACAGGCACGATATACATCATTGTTAAAAAAGTTGTAAATCCTGCTAAAAACTCTTGAGAGATTGTGGTGTTGTGCTCTTTTAGTTTAAACATTAATCCTCCTTAAATGCTAAGTAGAGGATTATTATATCATTTTTTAAGGAGAGACTCTATAATATCTAGTAGAGAATTTACTTTTTAACATAACAGCGTGTAGATGTATCGGTATTATAACTTTATCTACTGGAATATTCCTTTTTGTATAAATCTTTCTTTTTATTTTTTTAAGGTATGCTTTTGCTTTTTCATTTTTTATTCTCATATTATGCAATAGTGTATATGCATCTCTTTCGCTTTTATCATACTTAAATACATTTGGATGTAAAAATAGAGTATTACTCAATTCATCTTGTAATCTTGAAGTTACATAGTTTACCATATTTGTATTTTGTTTATTTACTTTTGCAAGTGTTAGAGTAACTATAGCAATTATGACTACAGATACGATTATCTCTATAATAGTAAAAGCTTTTTTCAATACCAATCTCCTCTACTTCTTAATATATTTTGGCTATCTCTTAGCCACCAGTCAGCTGCTTCATTAACACTTCCAAACTCTTTTCCTTCTCCAAAATATGAAGGAATAAATATCGACTTATCTCCTAAATCCAAAATAACTTGAGATATTGAGCCATTTTTATAATGACGAAGTCTTAAACAAACTTTTTTATCATTAAATCTTCCAAGCTCTAATTTTGCTGGGTTATCTCCTCTATCTATTATATATTCATTAACTACATTTCTTATAATAGGTAGGTTAAATGGTTGAGGCTTGGGTGATACCCCAACATAATAGCATTCTTTACAGTGATCAATACAAATTAATTCACCATCTCCAACCAAATTTTTTTGGAGATAGTTTGGTAGATTTGATATAGTTATCTTCTCCTTTGGCTTTTTATAGCCAGTAGGAGTGGCAAATACAAAATAGACAACAAGCCCGACTAAAAATATCGCTACAAGAAGCTCAAATAGAGTAAAGCCTCTTTTGTATTTTATTTGTTGCATTGAGAATATTTTATATCCGCTCCGTTTCCTTCGCCACCCTCTTTTCTATCAGCACCAAAACTTATAAGGTCATACTTCTCGCCACTCTTTACATATTGGATTGGTTGACCCCAAGAATCTTTTGGAACTCTTTTTAAATATGGTTTTGATGAATAAGCAGGATATTTGTCTGGATCAGGATTTGAAACTAATGCTTTTAAACCCTCTTCAGTATCTGGATACATACCATTATCCATTTGGAACATATCTAAAGCACTAGCAATAGAAGCCATTTGAGAACATACTAATTTTCTTTGTGCTTTATCTTTTTGCCCAATTACATTTGGAACAACAAATGCTGCTAATAAACCTAAAATTAAAATAACTACTAATAGTTCAAGTAGTGTAAATGCATTTTTTACTCTTTTTTGACCTTTTTTTAAATCAAAGTTCATAATTTTATCCTTTTTAAAGTTAATATGTTATAATATTAGTTCATATGAACTTTTCTACTTCCATAAAATAAATATTTATATGGTAGTAAAAAATAATTATTATTTTACGATAAAAGAGCTTGAATATGGTTAAAATGCGTTCAGCAATTACACTATTTATTACATTAGCTATTGTTAGTGCAATGATTGCAATGATAGGTATAACCTTTACATATCTTGCAAAAGCTCGTAAAAAAGCAGAGGATAAATCAGCACTTATTGAAGCAAATCTTATATATGCTGATGCATCAAATGCCGTTAGTAAGTTTGTTGGTAAAAAGCCATCTATAGGAACACTTAAGAATATATACAAAATACCTTTAAGTGTAAATGAGCTTAAGGGTCCATTTAGTCTATTGGTTGCTTGTGCTCCAGCAAGAGCTGCTATTCCAATTACTTGGATAAGAGAGGATGGAGGGGCAGAAAGAGAGCCATATTATGCTCTTGCATCAAAAGTAATAGATGCAATAGCTTTAAAATATAATTTTAAAGACCCACAAAGATTAAAAACTATGCTATCTGATGCAATAAGTAGCAAATATGTTGTAAACTTTGGTTCAGAAGGTCGCTTAAAAAAGGCAAAAAACTATTTCTCAGCAAGAGAGTTTAAAAAGATATTAACTGATTATGCTCTAAAAGAGGGTGATACAAAGGTCTTTTTACCAAACTGGAATAAATATTTTAGTTTTGGGCAAGAGTATAATTCAATAGATGGAAACTTTTTAAGTGCAGATTTAATATCTATAATTTTTGATATAGATGAACAAATAGCAAAAGAGGATTTTAAGAGTGGAAATTTATTGCAATTTATAAATGATAATGGTTTGGATATTGAGTTGTATAGGTCAAAACTCTTTGCCAAAGGTGCAGTAGTAGCATTAACTTGTAGTGCTAATTACTCTTTTGGCAAGGGTAGTTATGCATTTAAATTTAACTATATCGATGGAAAGGTGGAAGGTTTTGAGTTTAATTAATAGTAATGGTAAATTGATATTTTTACATAAAGGTATAGATAAGCTACCAAAGGCATCTAAATATGATTTTGTTCTATCTCCTCAATTTTATATATCTAAGAGAGAGCAGATACCTGTAAAATATAAATTTCAGGCAAAAAAACTTGCCCCATCAATTTTAGATGACCTTTTGCCATCTGATAGGGAGTATGAATTTATTGTAAATAAAGATGAGGATAGTTGGTTATTTATTGCATATTCTCCTAGTGAGATAGAAGAGTTTTTGAAAAAATGTTGCAATATAAGTGCGAATAAAATAAATAATATCTATTTTGCTGATCAATTAAAAAATATTTTAAAAAAAGCTCCACTTGGAATTGATGAAAATAGTGCATTGACACTGCTTGAGGGTAAGGCAACTATAGTTCCAAGAGATATGATTAGCGATAATAAATTTGCTAAATTCTCTTCAAAACTAAGACCTAAAAATAGTTATAAGTTTAAAACTTCAAAAAGCTTATCTCTTGGTGGAGGCAAATTGGATAAAAGCTCTATAATTTTAGCATCTCTTATAGCTCTACTAGGAGTTGCATTCTTAGTAGAGGGTTATATCTATAAGGGTGCTATAAAAGATGAAGAGACAAAAATTGGCTCAATATTTGAAGATTATCCTCAATTACAAAGTAAATTAACTAGAGATAGTATAAAGGCTAAGTATTCAAGAATTGAGCATAGGGAAAGAAGAATTAGAGACTTATTAAATATCTACTCTCAACTTACTAGTAAAAAATCTATTTTGGATAAATTAGAGATAAGTGGAGATAAACTAATTGCTCAATTTAATGTCTCACCTAATGAGCTGCATAAAATTGAGAAGATTGCAAAAGATAATAATTTGAAATTCTCAAGAGTAAATAGCTCTTTAGTTAGAGTTGAAGGGAGTATAAGATGAATAAAAATATTATTTTAATAGCAATAGCTACTCTCTTTTTATTAGGAGCTATAATATTTGATATCTCCAAAAAAAGTGAATTTAAAAATGAGATTAAAAATCTCAAAGAAGAATCAATAGAAGTTAAAAAAGTTGCTGAACTTCAAAATTTATGGAAGGGTAAAGGGCTTAAAAGCAAAATAGAAAAAATTATAAATACAATTCCACCATCAAAAAGAGAAAATTATCTTGTAAAGAGGTCTAAAGCTGAAATCAAGCTAAATTCTCTTAGTGATAAAGAGTTAAATAGAGTTCTATCAAAGTTAGCTATGCTTCCTGTTGAGTTTAGAAAACTTCAGATTGTAAGAAGCGGAGATGAATTTATATTGGAGTGCACATGCGTTTGGTAAAATATATCTTAACATTTATTATATTTTTAGTTATTGGTTTTACTCTATTTATGCCAAAGAGTAATATATATTATAAAGTTGAAGATATACTTCAAAAGCAAGGCATTGTAATAGATAATGAAGAGATTCAAGATAATTTACTTGATTTGAAAATTCTTCATCCTGTTATTTATTATCAAGGTTTAGATGTGGCTAGAGCTTCAATTATTACATTTAGACCAATGCTTGTTTTAAATACTTTAAAAGTAGAAGATATAGAACTTTTAGGAGTAGCTAAAAATTTAAATATCGATATAAATAGGCTAAGTGCAACACACTCTATATTAAAACCATTTTATATAAAGTTAAATGCAAACGGAAGTTTTGGATTGGCAAAAGGGTATGTAGATTTAAAAAATAGATTAATACATATTGATATAGTTGAACCAAAAAATATTAATCCAATAAGAAATTTCCTCAAAAAGGGAGAGAAAGGATGGTACTATGAATCAAACTTCTAAAAAAAGTACCATAAATATTGCAATTGCAGCTTTGTTGGCTTTGTTGGTAGCAAAGGCTGTATGGGTATTTATGCAGTATAAAGTTTTGCCAAAGAGTGGTGTGGACTTACCAAAAAGTAGTGGTTTAAAGAAGCTATTTTATCATTATAATTTAGCATCTAAAAAAGATAAACCAAAGATTGTTAAAAATAACAATCCAAGACCACAGCCACCAAAACCAAAAATTGAAAAGATTACTAAGTTTATATTAAAGGGGATTTATAATGCCCAAGATAAGAAGGTAATATTAGTTGATTACCAAGGTAAAAGTTATGCCCTAAATTTAGGTGAGAGTATTGAGGGGTATAAATTTGTTAGATTATATCCAGATCATGCTATATTTAAAAAAGATGGAAAAGAGTATAGATTGGATCTATTTAAAAAAAATAAACAGAGTAGAAGGAGTTACTCTCAACCAGTTCATACAGTTGTAAATAATACTCCTCAACCTAAAAAAAATAAAAAAGTTGAACCAATAAAAGAGGGTGATACTACTATTATTCCTAAAACCCTATTTAACAAATATAAGGGTGATTATAGGGCTATTAGAAGGAATATAAATGCAGTTCCAAATATGGTAAATGGGAAATTAAATGGCTTTAAGATAAGTTTTGTAAGACGAGGTAGCGACTTTGATAAGTTAGGTTTAAAAAGAGGTGATATAATTACTGCTATTAATGGTGAACCGCTTGACAACTTTAGAGTTCCTCTAGAGTTTTTCAATAATGCAGATTCATTAACAGCAGCAACACTTACTATTAAAAGAGGAAACGAAATTAAGGAGTTAGAGTATGAAGTTCGTTAAAAAAGCACTATTAATTGGTATGATGGCAATATCTGTAATTCATGCAGAGGATATGATAGATGTAAACTTTAATAATATGAGTTTAGATGAGTTTGTAAAATATGTAGGAAAGATTACAGGAAAGAATGTATTAATTCCTGGTAAACTTAATGGTAGAGTAGATTTTGTATCTACAAAAAAGATAAAAAAGAGTTCACTATTTTCTCTTGCAAACTCAATCCTCTCTAATAAAGGTTATGCATTAGTTGATCATGGGGACTTTTTAGAAGTAGTAAAAGCAAATGATGCAGCTGCATCTGGTTTGGATGTAAGCAAAAAAGTATCTGGTAATTTGATGAAGACAGTTTTGTTTCCTCTAAAATACTCTAATGCAGCTGTTATTCGTGCTAAAATTAGACCTCTTCTTCCTAGAAATGCTAAGGTAATCTCTTTTAAAGCCAATAATATGTTAGCAGTAACTGCAACTCCTAAAGTTCTAAAGAGTGTTCAAAAACTTATTGAATCCATTGAAGGCGAAGGAAGACGCGGCACTACAATTATTAAATTAAAAAATGCTGCTGTTAAAGATGTATATCAAAATGTTGTTAATATGTCAAAACTCCTATTCCCTCAAACAATCTCTAGTGAGAAGGTAGGAGTCTTAAAAGATGAATCAACAAATAGTTTAATACTTGTTGGTAAAAAAGCTAATGTTGATAAATTATTAAAATATGTTATGAGACTTGATATTAAGGGTGAGTCTATAGAGCAAAAAATGTATGTAATTCCTCTTCAAAATTCAGATGTTGAAGAGATGGAAAAGATTATAGGAAAACTTGTAGCACAAATGAATGGTATGCCAGCACCAACTGGAGCAAAAGCTGCTGCAGCTAAGAAAGCTAAAGTAACAAAAGCTATGGTTGTTGGAGATAAAGAGAGAAATGCTTTAATAGTTTTAGCTACACCTTATCAAATCAAAAATATAAAAGAAGTTATTAGAAAGATAGATATTGCAAAACCTCAAGTTTATGTAAAAGCAAAAATAGTTGAAATAAATCTAGCAAAAGCTAGAAATGTTGGATTAAAATATGGTTTTGAGGGTGGTAAGATTACAACTAGAGGTCTATTTAGTATGGCTGGAAACTTTGGTTCGCCATCTTTAATGGTTAGTAATAAATTGCTAGGCTTTTTAAGCACACAAACAAAAGATACAAATGGTGATATAATTACAAAAAATCCATTTAGTTTTGGAGATTCAATAAAAGAGTTATTTGCTCTTGGTATAAAGATGGACTTACTTCAACAAAATGGAGCAGCACATACTCTAAGTGAGCCATCAGTTCTTTGCTCAAATAATCAAGAAGCAGAAATATATGTAGGTGAGACTAGGTCAATTTTGGTTAGTTCATCTCAAGGTGATACAAAAGATGCAGTAGTTAGAAATAAATATTCAAGAGAAGATATAGGTATCTCTCTAAAAGTTAAGCCTAGAATTTCAAGCTCTAATAAAGTTGCTCTAAAGGTCGAGTCGGTAATTGAAGATGTTGTCCCAGGCTCTGGAAGTGCATCTGATAGACCAACTACAACAAAAAGAAAAGTTACAACAAATGCTATTGTTGCTCATGGTCAAACAATTATTCTTGGTGGATTGATGAAAAGTAGTGGTGGTAAGACAGTTACTAAGATTCCAATTCTTGGTGATATACCAGTTCTTGGTGCACTATTTACATCTACTGGATATAGCCAAAGTAAAATTAATGTTGTTATTTACCTAACTCCATATATAGTTAGAAATAGTAGAGATTTAACAAGACTTAGAGAATTTTTATCTGAGCTTGATAATATTCAAGCAAGATATAGTGCATATATCAGAAATAAATTAGAGCAAAGAGTAGGTAATTATACTAAAGATATATCAAATGATTTAAAAAATTATAAAAGAGCTACAACTAAACCAAGAAGTGTTAGAGACCCACTAAAAGTTTTAAATCAATCATTAAGGGGTGATTGATGAGGTTGCCATTAATAGAAGATGTAAACTTAGACCCTCTAATAGAAGAGGGCATTGATTATTCAACAGCTCTTAAACATAATCTCTTATTCTCAAGAATAGGTAATGAAAAGGTTGCAATAGTATCAAAAGATAATCTATCAGATGCACTAAACCATAAAGCAAGAATAGATAATCACTATAAAGTATATATGCTAGATAGTGAGAGTTTTGATAGATTAAAACAAAAATTTATAGAGATTCAAACTAGTAGCGAATTTGAAAAGATGCAATCTAATGCATCTGAAGAGTTAATTGAGGCTGAGAGTGAATTGCTTGAGTTTATTCAAAACTCTCAAAATCTACTCAATAGTGAAGAGTCAGCTCCTATTATTAAATTAGTAAACTCACTTTTTTATCAAGCAATCAAAAAAGGTGCTAGTGATATTCATATAGAAATTCATGAAAAGAAAGGTGAGGTTAGATTTAGAATAGATGGAGCATTAAAAAAACATTTAGATATAGAAAAGAGTGTAGCAAATCTTGTAATCAACCGTATCAAAGTTATATCAAACCTTGATATTTCAGAAAAGAGAATTCCACAAGATGGTAGAACCCAAGTTGGAATATCAGGAAAGACTCTAGATATTAGGGTTTCAGTATTACCTACATATCATGGAGAGAGAGTTGTTATGCGTATCTTAATGCAAAGTGAAAGCATTCCAACTCTTGAGGAACTTGGCTTTGAAGAAGATACAACAAAGGCATTTTATAAACTTTTAAATCACGCTCATGGAATGATACTTGTAACTGGACCTACAGGTTCTGGTAAATCAACTACTTTGCACTCATTTTTGCAACATATCTCATCTCCAGATAAAAATATTATTACTATTGAAGATCCAGTTGAATATAACGCAGACCATGTAAATCAAATTCAAGTAAATGAAAAAGTAGGGCTAACTTTTGCAGCAGGATTAAGAAGTATTCTAAGACAAGACCCAGATGTTGTAATGGTTGGAGAGATTAGGGATAAAGAGACAGCTCAAATTGCAATTCAAGCTGCACTTACTGGACACTTACTGCTATCAACTTTGCATACTAATGATGCAACATCATCTCTTACTAGACTTATGGATATGGGAATTGAAGATTATCTATTAAGCTCTACTCTAATTGGAGTTTTAGCTCAAAGATTGGTTAGAAAGCTTTGTAATCACTGTAAAGCACCAGCTAAAATTCCTTCTAATATCCTAGAAGAGCTAGGATTAGATAAGAGTGGAATTTATTATAAAGCAGTTGGATGTAAAAAGTGTGATTTCTCAGGTTATAGTGGTAGAAAAGCAGTTGGAGAATTGTTTGTTATGTCTCAAGAGGTAAAAGAGCTAATGAAAAGAGGACTTAATGACCATGAGATTAGAGAGATAATGAAAAAGCAAGGAATGGAAACAATCTCAGATAAATTAAAAAAGATGATGGTTCAAGGTATTACAAGTTATGAAGAGGCTCTAAGAGTTGGTGTTATGGATGAATAATGAGAAATAACAAAAAAAGAGCATTTACATTAATAGAGATTTTAATCTCAATATTTTTACTCTCTATTGTTTTGGTTGGTTTATATGGTGTTTTAGATACCCAAAGAAGAAGCGTTTCTAATATAAAAGAGCATTTAGATAAGAGTATAGACCATGATAGAGCAATAATGGTATTATATAATGATATCTTAAAAAGTGATGGTAATCTAACAATAAAAAAGGGTTTAAGAGATACTCTTTGTATTAATAAAACAATTAACTCTTTATATGAACTAGGAGTTGCAAAGGTTTGTTGGCTTGTATTAAAAGATAAAGATACTTTAGTTAGAATAGAAGGAAATGGATATAATCTTCCATTAGGAATAGAAGATAAAGTAGCTTTAAATAGAGTTTTAGAGGGTGTTAAAGTTTTTGAAGTAGCTAGAGATAAAGATAAGGTATTTGTATATGCACAGCAACTTAATAAAGAGCCATATACATTTTTATTGCAAGGTATAAAGATACCACCAAAACCAAAGAAAAAACCAAAAAAGAAAAAACCAAAAAATCAAAATATCATCAATCCTAAAAAAGGTGGAGAACAAAATATAACTAATCCAAAAAAAGAGGATGAAAAGAGAAATCAAACAAAACCTAAGCCTGGTGAAGATTTTGCTACATAAAAAAACTACAAGTTAATTTTTATAAATTTACTGTTACAATATATAATAAATAGAGTATAAAATATATAAAAAATAGGATTTATAATGGATTCAAAAAAATACTTTAATCCCAATGGTGATGCAATATTAGATGAAAAGATTTTTGGCTCAAAACCAACAGGTTTTGTTGATTTTAACCGTCCTAAGTATAAGTGGAGTAGCAATTTATATGACTTGATGAATGCAAATACTTGGTTTCCTAGTGAAGTAAATACAGCTGGAGAGAAAAAAGCATTTGATCAATTAAGTGATAATGAAAAAGAGATTTATAAATTAACATTTGCTCAACTTAGCTTTAATGACTCTGCACAAGAAGAGTATTTAGCTGACTTTAGAAGATTAGCAACAAACAAAATAGTAAAATCTACTCTAACCTTACAAATGATGCAAGAGGTTAATCACTCAAAATCATATGCAGTTTTATTAGATGCTGCTGGTAACTCAAATGAGGTATTTGACCTATATAAAACAAATGAAGCCCTAAAGAGAAAAAATCAAAGAATAGCAGAGCAATTTGCTAAATATATTGAAGGCGAAGATGTAAATAGTATGCTTTTATCTGCTATGGCTTCTGTTAATTTAGAAGGAATTTACTTTTTATTAGGCTTTAGCTATATATATGTTTTAGGAGATAAAGTCCCAGGTGCTAGAGATATGATTAAATTTATATCTCGTGATGAGATAAATACTCACCTTCCACTATTTGCAAATATTTTCAAAACTCTTCAAAAAGAGAATAAAATCCCAGCATCAGTTATTGATAAAAGTTACGAAATGATACAAGAGGCTGTAGATATTGAGTTAGAATATGGAAAATATCTAATTAATAACTATTCAATTATGGGTCTAAGAGAAGAGTTGATAGAAAATACAGTATATAACTATGCAAATGATAGATTACAAAAGATAGGATTAGAACCAATATTCCCTAAAAGTGAAACTACTTATCTACAAAAGTTAGTTGATAAACATTTAGCAATGAATGATATTAGACAAAATTTCTTTGAAACCAATGTAACCAATTATGCTAAAAATAGCATAGATTTTGATGATTTTTAAAATTATGTTATAATCCTTTAAGTTTTATCAAAGAAAGGATTATTTTATGAGAAGCATTAAACTTTTTGCAATTTTAACTATTCTTTTTTCTTCAATAATTTTTGCAAAAGCAATTGGCCCAAATAATTTTTATTCTACCCTAAAAAATCACAAAGTAGTAATTGTAAAGTTTTGGGCTCCTTGGTGTCCACCTTGTAAAATATTAACACCAAAATTTGAAAAAGCTAAACATATAGTAGGCAATAAAGCACTATTTGCAACATATAATATAGATTTAAGAGGAGAGCCTCTAAATAGATATAAAATAGAGATGATTCCAACTATGGTATTGTTTGTAAATGGAAAAGAGGTTGATAGAAATAACTCCCCAATGCTAACTGCTCAAGAGATAGCAGATTGGGTAATGAGCTATACAAATTAGCTCTTTTTTAATTTATCCTCTACTGATTTTACCTTTGCTTCTAATCTATTGTTATATCCTGCTCTATAATCAAT
>CAYPVY010000025.1:0-13223 GCA_964414305.1 uncultured Nitratifractor sp. | reverse complement strand
GGCTCATAACCCGAAGGTCGGGGGTTCAAATCCCTCTCCCGCAACCAAATAAATCTAGCAATTATCTTCATATTATGATATAATCTATTTATGGATTCAATTTATATTAATATTTTAGAGCAAAATAATCAAATAATAATAGAGTGTAAAGGGTATTGGGGAATTAACAAACTCGATACAATTGAAAAAAGATTACTATCCGCTTTAAAAAAAAATAGTAATTATATAATTGATTTAAGAGAGCTTAATTATTTAGATAGTAATGGAGCAATATTAATATCACTCTTTGAGAAAGAGGCAAATAACTTAGGCTCAAAAGTAGATTATAAAATCAATAATCCAAATTATAAAAGATTAATTGAGATTGTAAAAAAAAGCTCATCTCATAAATTAAAACGCAAAATTATAAAAAGAACTTTTTTATATTCTCTTGGAGAAAAAAGCGTCTCATATATAAAAGATATTATAGATTTTATTAACTTCTTAGGTAAATTTTTTATCAAATCCTTAGCTCTTATAAATCCTAAAAATTTTAGATATAAAGAGTTGATATACTTTATTTATACTTCAGGAATTGCAGCTATTCCAATAATTTCTTTAACATCTTTTTTAGTAGGAGTAGTAATAGCATATCAAACAATAGTTCAATTATCAAAATTTGGTGCTGATATTTTCGTAGTTGATGCCTCAGCAATTTCAATTGCAAGAGAGTTAGGGCCAATGATTACTGCAATAGTTGTAGCTGGTAGGAGTGCTTCATCATTTACTGCTGAAATTGGTGCTATGAAATTAACTCAAGAGATAGATGCTATGGAGACTATGGGTTTTAAGCCATTTTATTTTTTAGTATTTCCTAGAGTTATGGCACTTATTATCTCATTGCCAATCTTGATATTTATATCTGATATTGTTGGTATATTTGGAGCTATGGTTGCTACAAAAGCCCAAATAGGTTTATCTTTTCATATATTTTTACAAAGATTATATGAAGTTTTGGCACTAAAGCACTATTTAATAGGACTTTTTAAAGGACCATTTTTTGCTATAATAATTGCATTAGTAGGCACATATGGAGGATTAAGAGTAACATATAATACCGAATCAATAGGTCTTGAGACAACAAAGAGTGTTGTAAATGCAATATTTTTAGTAATTGTTTGTGATGCACTATTTTCTATAATTTTTACAAGGCTTGGTATATGAAAAGTGTAATAAAGGTAGAAAATCTAGTTACAAAATTTGGCTCAAAAGTAGTTCATAATGGAGTAAATTTAGAGGTAAAGGAAGGAGAGATATATGCTATTTTAGGAGAGAGTGGTTCTGGAAAGTCAGTTTTGCTTAGAGAGATTGTAATGTTACAAAAACCTACTAGTGGAGAGATATATATTTTTGGAAAAAATATAAAAGATTTAACCCCAAAAGAGTTAATAGAGCTTAAAAAAAAGTGGGGCGTGTTGTTTCAGTTTGGAGCACTTTTTACATCATTAAGTGTTGAGAGTAATATTGCTATAATGCTTAAAGAATATACAAAATTATCAAAAAAGAGTATATCAGCAATCGTTGATGCTAAACTTGAGATGGTTGGTCTTAGCTCTGATGTGAAGTATCTATATCCATATGAGCTTAGCGGTGGTATGGTAAAAAGAGTAGCTTTGGCAAGGACCCTATCTTTAGATCCAAAACTTCTTTTTTTAGATGAGCCAACTAGTGGATTAGACCCAGTTAGTGCAAGAGCATTTGATGAGCTTATTATTAGTTTAAGAGATATTTTGGGCTTAACAATTGTAATGATTACACATGATTTAGATACAATACATAATATTGTTGATGAATTATCTGTATTGGCTGATAAAAGAGTTGTAGCTAGTGGAACATTAGATGATGTATTAAAATCAAAACATCCATTTGTAGAGAAGTTTTTTAAGAATGAATATTTTTATAGAGTTAAAGGAAAATAGATGTATGAGAAGATAAACTATACTTTAGTTGGAATATTTGTTATACTATTTACTTCTTTAGCACTATATGTAGCTTTTTGGTTAGCCAAAGGTGATGTAAATAATAAAAGATTTAATATCTATTATACATACTTTTATGAATCTGTAGATGGTTTAACAAAAGATTCAATTGTAAAATTAAATGGAGTAGATGTGGGTAGATTAAAAAGTTTAAATATTGATAGGGATAATCCATCAAAAGTAATAGCCACTCTATATATAAAAAAAGGAATAAAAATTACAAAAGATATGTATGCAATTTTGCAAAGTAGGGGAGTTACTGGTCTAAAGTTTATAAATATCATTGGTGGTAAAAGTAAAGAAATAATAAAACCAAATCGAAAAGATTCTATAATACTAAGTAAACCATCTCTAATTTCAAAAATATCAAAAGATACACCTAAAATTATTGCTAGATTATCGCAATTATCTAATAAATTAGATAGGGTTTTTAGTAAAAAAAATATAGATAATTTCTCAACAATTTTAGAAAATACAAAAGAGATTAGTAAAAGAGGTAAATTGATTTTAAGTGATTTAAATATTTCTAAAATTTATAACTCAATTCAAGATATCAATAAATCAATAAATAAAACTCTTTATGAATATAATAAACTAGCAAAAAATGGTAATAAAAATATGATATTAATTAATAAAAAATTACCTACTTTAATATATAAGTTAGATAAAACTTTTGATAAGTTATCTAATACTTCTACACTAATAAATAAAACAATAAAAAGAGGTGACTATAATCTAAAAAATATTTTAACACCAGCAGTTATAGATTTAAAAGAGTTATCAATAAAATATATGCAAATTGGAGATGAGTTAGATTCATTATTGCAAAATCCAAGTGGAGCTTTATTTAATAGCACTAAACCACCTAAAGGACCAGGAGAATGAAAGCACTATATATATTTTTATTAATTATTTTAACCTCTTGTATGCCAAAAGAGACACATATTTTAAAAAGCTATGATTTATCAATTTATGATAACAGCAAGATTAAAAAAATTAACAAAATTATTAAAATAAAATATCCTAACTCTTTAGGTGCTATAGGTGGTAGCAAAATATATTATAAAAAAGATAATATAACAAGTTATTATCTATATAGTAGGTGGGTAAACTCTTTAAATATGTTAGTATATAAAGATATTTTATCTTATTTAAATAAGAATTCAGAATATAAAGTTATAGGATATGATAGTGGATCCAATTATGATAAAAAAATAGAGGTTAATATAATTGATTTTTATCATATAATAGATAGAGATAACTCTTATGCTCTAGTTACAATTGATGTAAATATATTATCAAATAATAATAGATTGATTAAAAAAAGAGAATTTTCATATAAAATTAATTGTGATAAAAATGCACAAAGTTTTGTTTTAAGTGCAAAAAAAGCACTTAAAAGTTTTTTAGAAGAGCTTAAGGAAGAGCTTTAGCCAATCTTTTTAACTCATTGATTGTAGTAGAGTTGCAGTTTTTATACTCTTTTTTAATTAAATTGTAGCTATTTCTAGTTTTATTTAGTTTATATATATTAATTGAGCATAATCTTTTGCCACTCTTTAGAGCATATATTACTTTTGCTTCTACCTCTTTTTTATTTATCTTTTTTATATTTTTTAAAGAGATATATTTTATATTTTGGCTAATCCAAGTTTTATATCTAAGAGTGCTTAGAGCAATATTACTGCTACAAAATGAAGAGTCTTTATTTGAGTTTATCATATTGTTTATTCTGCTAAAATATTGTTTTAAATATTGCTCAGGTGAGACTCTTGTATAATTATATTTGTAATGTTTAATATAGTGTTTATTAGATATAGCACTTTTTAAATTTAGAGCTACTCTATCTTGAGAATTTATCCAATACATTTGATTATATTTTTTCTTGAACATCTTTGCAATAAGATATTGTGGAATACCTACATAGCTAGAATAGCTAAGTATATTTGACAAATCTTGTTGAACTTTTGTAAGTTTTACATATTTTCCATTTTTGTAATAAAATGAGTGTAATCCAAGATAAGATGTATATGGTAAGATATTTAGTCTATTTCCATTTTTATCTCTACCTGCAAAGAATGCTAATGCACAGCTACTAGCACATATACCATTTTTTCTTACAGCAGTTCCTATATGATTTGATTTTATGAATCTTCCAATATTTAAACCCTCATACAACTCTCCACCGCTACTATTAAATATGACAATTGTCTGTTTTGTTCTATTTAAAGAATAATATATATTTTTTAGTCTATTTAAATCGCCACTTCTTATATGTCCAGAGGCATATATTAAGTTATAACCTAAATAGTTTTTATTAATAGCAAAACTCATAGAATAGCTATTTAGAGTTAAAAATAAAAGTGTTAAAAATATTTTAAAATTATCAAAAAATTTCATAATTACTCTCTATTAAATTGAATTAGTTTACACTATTTGTAAACAGTATTATTTTACCATTTAATGGTTTTAAGATGCCTTAAAAAACATAAAATATACATATTATTTATTTTATAAAAAATATAAATATAGTATGTAGAAAAAATGGTTTATTTATATTTTTATGTTAAAATAATATAAAAAATAGGAATATATAAATGAATGAGAAAATAGATATCAATTCATATATAGATAATATAAATTTTGCTCAATTGAGTGCTGGTTTTTTGATTGGGTTGAGTGTAGGTTACTTTTTTAAAAAAGGTTTTAAAATAGTCTTATTTGTTTTGGGGTTAATTACAGTTGCCATTTTTTGGATGAATGCACAAGATTATATTGTCGTTACAGGTGATAGTATCATTAATATTTTTGATGTTTTATCTATTACTATTAAAAAATCTTTTAATTTTGTGTATAATAATATCAAAGATTTAGAGCCTCTTAGTGGTGTCTCTATTATAGCTGGATTTTTTACTGGATTAAAAATAGGATAAAGGATAAAATATGTTACAAAAATACGCACCTTTAATTATATTAGCTATATTTGCTATAGGAGTTTATTTTATGATTGAGGGTATGGATAATGCACTTGAGTTAGGTAAAGGAGCTAAATAGGTTTTATTCTATCTCCTTTAATATCTTTGAAATAACTTCATTTGGATTGTTTGAGTTGTAGATTGGTCTTCCTACAACTATAAAATCTACTAAATTTTCTTTTGCTAAATTTATAGTTGCTACTCTTTTTTGGTCATTACTATCTTCTCCAAATGGTCTAATACCAGGAGTTAGTGTTAAAAAGTTACTATTTGTAGCTTTTTTTATTTCTAAACTCTCATACACACTGCAAACAACACCATCTAAACCAGCATCATAACTCATTTTGGCAAACTCTTTAGCCTTTGATTTTATATCTTTTTCATAAATATCTCTAAATGTATTCTCATCAAAAGAGGTTAGGGCAGTAACTGCTAAGACTAGAGGTCTTTTTTTTAGTTTTGACAATCTATTCATAACTGTTTGCATTGCTTCAATTCCACTACTTGCGTGAATATTAAACATATCTACATCTAGATTTGCTATCTCTTGGGCTGCATCTGCCATAGTATTTGGTATATCATATAGTTTTAAATCTAAAAATATTTTAAAATTTGGATTAATCTTTTTGATTTTTTCTAAAAACTCTTTTCCATCTCTTATATAACTTCTAAATCCCACCTTTATCCATAAATCATCATACTCTTTTATACTCTCTAATAGTTTTAGGTTCTCTTCCATAGTAGGTAAATCTAAAGCAATGCAAAGCTTCATAACTCAAACTCCATTTTTTTTGGTATAATAATAGCTAAAAAATATTTAGGAGTATATATGTTTGGTAGAAAACTAAAAGAGTATAATTTATCTGAGGAAGAATTAGAAAAATTGCAATATGCAATAATTGATACAAATAGAGGTAAAATTGTAGTTAAACTATATCCAAAAGATGCTCCAAATACTGTAGCAAACTTTGCTCATTTAGCAAATAGTGGATTTTATGATGGATTAAAGTTTCATAGAGTTATTCCAGGTTTTATGGCTCAAGGCGGGTGTCCTTATTCAAAAACCAATCCTTCACTTGCAGGAACTGGCGGACCAGATTGGGCTATTGCATGTGAGACTGATAATGGTATTAGACACAAAAGAGGAGCATTATCTATGGCACATG
Organism: uncultured Nitratifractor sp.; assembly: GCA_964414305.1. Taxonomy (GTDB): domain Bacteria; phylum Campylobacterota; class Campylobacteria; order Campylobacterales; family Sulfurovaceae; genus JAADEQ01. Next base: position 7,064 of record CAYPVY010000025.1, on the reverse strand, counting down.
CTGGAAAAGATACTGGTGGAAGCCAATTTTTTATAACTTTTGTTGATACTCCTCATCTTGATGGTGTTCATACTGTTTTTGGTGGAATAGAAGAAGATGATATAGAAAGCTTCAAAAACTTAGATAGCATTACTCAAAATGATGATATAAATTCAATAAGAGTAGTAGAAAAGTTAGATTAATTAAAAGGGTCTAAGCCCTTTTAAAATTAGATTTATATTTTGTTAACAAATTAGAACCAACTACTTTATAATAGATATTTTTCTCTTTTGAGAATTCATCACTTAATTTTACTCCACCTATAAGTGCAACTTTGTGTTTGGATTCTTTTGCTATTTTTAAGAGTTCTTTACCTTTTACATTAGCATCTTTTTTTGTGGAAGTATCTCTATATGCACCCAGACCAATATAATCTAAATTTAAACTATTTGCCTCTTTGATTTCATCTAGATTATGAGTCGATAGACCTAGTAGTTTATTAGGATAAGCATTTTTGATACTATCTATTGCATCTTTTTTAGAGTTTGCAATATTTTTAATATCATCTTGACCCATATGTAAACCATCAGCATAATCTAAAAGTTCTACATAGTCATTTATAATTAATATACCTCTATAATACTTTTTAATATTAATAATATTATCTTTAATCTTTTCTATATTTTTACTTTTATCTCTATATTGAGCTATTGGAATATTTAGTTTATTTAAGAAGTTAGAGTAATCTTTGATATCAATAGACTCTTTTTCTAATAAGAGACTATCAATTAGAGCATATATTTTAGCTATTAGTAATCCTTTAAAAAAAGTTTTAAAAGTTTTGTAACACTATCTTTTATCTCATTTCTATTAACTATCATATCTATTAATCCATGCTCTAATAAAAATTCTGCTCTTTGGAAGCCTTCTGGCAAATCAGCCCCAATAGTTTGCTTAATAACTCTAGCACCTGCAAATCCTATTAGTGTATTTGGCTCAGCAATAATTATATCTCCAAGCATTGCAAAAGATGCACTAACTCCACCCATAGTTGGGTCTGTTAAAATAGAAATAAATGGTAATTTTTCATTTGAGAGTCTTTTTAGTGCTGCTGAAGTTTTTGCCATTTGCATTAATGAATAACTACTCTCTTGCATTCTTGCTCCACCACTTGCACTAACAATTATTAAACCACATCTTTTTTCAATTGCTCTATTAACTGCTCTTACAATCTTTTCACCTTCTACAGAGCCAAGACTTCCACCCATAAATGAAAAATCAAATACTACAAGTTCAGTTGGAATATTGTTTATTTTACAGCTTCCACTAATTACAGAGGAGGCTCTACCTCCAGTTTTACTCTTTCCTTCTTCAACTCTTTTTTTATAACTTTTTTTATCTACAAATTTTAAGGGATCATTAGGCTCAAGGTTACTATCCATCTCTTCAAAAGTTCCTTCATCTGCAAGAAGCTCTATTCTCTTTTTCGCATCTATTCTCATATGGTTTCCACATTTTGGGCATACATTATTTAGAGCTTCTACCTCTTTGTAATACATAAGTGCTTGGCATTTTGAGCATTTTACCCAGTGGCTTGGTGCTTCATTTGTTTGAGACTGTTTTTTTATGCCAAATAGACTTGCTAAATTCATTATGCTACCTTTTTTATATTGGTTATTAGTCTCTCTATTTTATCAACAGTTTCCTTATCTTTTGACACAATAACATAGTTTTTGCCAATTCTTACTTCTAAATCTTCGCACAATCCAATCCCAGCTGCAAAATCATATATTCTTATATCTCCCATATATAGCATAAAATCTACTCTATGTGCATAAGCCAAAGATAAAGCAGTAGCTCCAGGAGCTCTATATTTTAAATTAGCATTAACAAGTGCTACACCCATATCAATAAAGCTATATTGTCTCTCAAAGATTCCTACTTTGCTTTTGTTGTTTGGTTTCTCTCTAAAAAATACTGGATTTTCTAAATTACCAAACTTTAGATTTTTATCAGCAAATCTATAAAAAATATCCCCATTTGCTAAATTACATACTATTGCAACCACTAGTTGTTCATCTTTATCTATCAATGCTACTGAACTACCATAATAAGGAAAGTTTGAAAAAGCATTAGAACTACCATCAAGAGGATCAATAATAATAGTATAATCTCCCTCGCCAATTACTCCAGACTCTTCAGATTCAATCTTTCCATATTTTGATAAATATTTAATAAAAATTGACTCTGCATATAGGTCTAATCCAGTAGAAACATCTCCACCAGCACCAATATCATACTCTTTTTGCCACTCTTCTTTAATTCCTTGTTTTATTGCAAAATAGATCTCTTTATTTGCCTGCAAGGTATCTCTTAAGAATGCCTTTTTCATTTTATAAGCCTTTTTTTGTAAAATATTTTATCAAAAAAATAAGGATGGGCTATAAAAGGTTTCATTTTAAAATATAATCGAGCTAAAAATGAAGATTTAATTGTTACAATACTCTCTAAAAATAATATTGGTAAATATTATCGATTTTATGGAGCTAGGCACTCTGTATTACAAAAGGGATATTTAATAGATTATGAAGTAGAGGAGAGTAATAACAATTTCTTACCAAGATTAAGAAATGTATCACATATTGGCTTTAAATGGTTATATAATAGAGAGAAAGTAATTTTATGGCATAGATTTATTTCACTTTTTGAAAATCATTTAAGAGATGTAACTACAATCGATTCTATATATTTTGACATTTTATTAGATTGTGCAAAAAAGTGGGATTTGCAATCTCCAAAACGCCTTATAGTAGAGAGCTATATAAAAATCTTAAAATTTGAAGGAAGATTATTTACCTTAGATAGATGTGCTATGTGTAATCAAGTATTAGATAAAGATGTGGCTTTGATTGATAAGTTTATACCAACACATAGTAGTTGTTCAGGTATAGAAGGTATAGATAAGAATCTTATAAATTATCTATTTATAAATGATTCAACGATAAGGTTAAGTGATGATATTGTAGATAGATTATATTTAATTGCTCTAAAGAGCTTTTAGATATAATATAAAAAAAATATTTAGGTATATAGTATGAAGTTCAAATTATATGATAGTATTAAAAGAGATAAAATAGAGTTTTCTCCCATAAAAGATAAAGAAGTAAGTGTTTATATTTGCGGACCTACTGTTTATGATGATGCACATTTAGGTCATGCTAGAAGTGCACTTAGTTTTGATTTATTAAAAAGAACATTAATGGCTTTAGGATATAAAGTAACTTTGGCAAAAAATTTTACCGATATTGATGATAAGATTATAAATAAATTAAAAGATACAAATAAGAGTTTAGAGGAACTTACAAACTATTATATAAATAGATATCTAGAGGATATGGAGGCTATTGGAGTTTTAAGAGCAGATATAGAGCCAAAAGCTACTGAATCTATTGATGCTATGGAGAGTATGATAAAAAAACTTCTAGATAGTGGATGTGCATATAAACTACCAAATGGGGATATATATTTTGATACAAGTAAAGATATCAAATATGGTTCAATCTCAAAAACCAATATTGATGATACTCAAACTCAAAGTAGAATAGATGAGGTTGAAGGTAAAAAAAATCCTAAAGATTTTGCCCTATGGAAAGCTTGTAAAGGGGATAAAGATATTTGTTTTGATACAACTTTGCCTAGTGGTCGTCCAGGATGGCATATAGAGTGTTCAGCTATGATTAATAAATATTTTGAAGGTAGTGAAGACTACTGTATTGATATACATTGTGGCGGAGCTGATTTGTTATTTCCTCATCATGAAAATGAAGCCGCACAAACTAGATGTGCATTAAATAAAGAGATAGCAAAATATTGGATGCATAATGGCTTTGTTACAATAGATGGTGAAAAGATGAGTAAATCTCTTGGTAATAGCTTTTTTTTAAAAGATGCTCTAAAAATTTATGATGGAGAGCTTTTAAGATACTATCTAATATCTATTAATTACAGAAACGATTTTAACTTTAGCGAAGTAGATTTAATTAACTCAAAAAAAAGATTAGATAAATTATATCGCTTAAAAAAGAGACTTTTTGGAATAAAAAAAGGCAAGCTCAATAATGCTTTTAAAGATGAATTGTTAGAAGCTATGAGTGATGATTTAAATAGCTCTAAAGCTTTTGCTATAATAGATGATATGATAAATAAAGCAAATGAGACTTTAGATAAAGAGCCAAAAAACAAGAGCTTAAAACAAGAGCTTGTAGCAAATATTGATTTTGTTTGTGAGCTTTTAGGAATTGGGTGCAAAGATGCAATTGTGTGGTTTCAACAAGGCGTAAGTAGCGAAGATAAAATAAAAATTGAAGAGTTGATAAAGCAAAGGATGGATGCAAAAAAAGCAAAAGATTACTCAAAAGCTGATAAGATAAGAGATGAGTTAAAGAGTATGGGAATTGAACTTATGGATACACCGGATGGAACTAAATGGGAGAAGGTATAATGAGTTTATTAAGTTATGAAAATATAAAAAAAGTTATGTTTAAACTTGAACCTGAGATAGCACATAAGGTTGCTGGTTGTGGATTGAAGTTTATTGGTGCTTGTCCGCCTCTTTTTAGATATATGGTTAATAGAAATTTTGTTGATAAAGATATCTTAAGACAGCGTATTTTTGGAACAACATTTTATAATCCTGTTGGTTTAGCAGCAGGATTTGATAAGAATGGAGATTATATTAAATCTATGGCGGCTTTAGGCTTTGGTTTTGGCGAGGTTGGAACAGTTACGCCAAAGCCCCAACCTGGTAATCCAAAACCTAGATTATTTAGGCTTGTAGAAGATAAATCTCTTCAAAATGCTATGGGGTTTAATAATAAAGGAAGTTATTATATGCTTCAAAATCTAAAAAAGCTTAAATTCTTTTGTTATCCAATTGGTATAAATATAGGAAAGAATAAAGCTACAACAGATATAGAAGCACTAAATGATTATGAAAAGCTTTTTCGTGCATTTAAAGATTATGGAACATATATTGTTGTAAATATTTCATCTCCAAATACTCCAGGACTTAGAGATTTACAGAATGAAAAATTTATAAAAAGAGTATTTAAGCTTGGAAAATCTATTACTAAAAAACCAATTCTTTTAAAAATAGCACCAGATATGGAGGTAGATGATGCAGTTAATTTATCTAAAGTTGCTGTAAGAGAAGGTGCCAGTGGTATTATTGCTACAAATACAACCACTGATTACTCATTGACTCCTAGAGCAAAAGATTTTGGGGGTTTAAGTGGAGATGTTTTAAAAGATAAGTCTTTTGAGATTTTTGATGCGATAGCTAATGAGCTCTTTGGTAAAACTGTGCTTATTAGTGTAGGGGGGATTAGCGATGCAAATGAAGCTTATAGAAGAATAAAAGCTGGTGCATCACTAATTCAGATATATACATCTTTAATATATGAGGGTCCATCACTAGTAGGTAAAATTAATAGAGATTTAATTAAACTTATAAAAAAAGATGGGTATAGTTCTATATATGAAGCAATTGGAGCAAATAGAAAGTAAATATTTACTGGAGATATTATGAAGTTAGCAATAATTATTTTAATTTTAATAGGAGATTTAATGGCTAGTTCTTTACCAAAACACTATATGAAGGTATTAGATAATAATTTAACTGTTGTTGCAATACCATTACACAATAATACAAATGTTATTACAACTGATATATTTTATAAGGTTGGAAGTAGAAATGAGATGATGGGTAAAAGTGGTATTGCTCATATGCTAGAGCATATGAATTTTAAATCCACTAAAAATTTAAAAGAGGGTGAGTTTGATAAGATTGTAAAAGAAAGAGGTGGAATAAATAATGCATCTACTGGATTTGATTATACTCACTATTTTATAAAAAGTTCATCTAAATATATGCCAAAATCATTAGAACTTTATGCTGAATTGATGCAAAATCTAAATTTAAGAGATGATGAGTTTCAAAAAGAGAGAAATGTAGTAGCAGAAGAGAGAAGATGGAGAACTGATAATAATCCTTTGGGATATCTTTATTTTAGATTGTTTAATGAGCACTTTAGAAGCCATAGTTATCACTGGACCCCAATTGGTTTTATGTATGATATAAAACATTGGAATATAAATGATATTAGAGAGTTTCACGCTAAATTTTATCAACCAAAAAATGCAATATTAATAGTTGCAGGAGATATTGATAAAGATGAAGTATTTAAAGAAGCTACTAAATATTTTGGTAAAATAAAAAATAAAGAGCCAAATAAAGAGTGCTCAATATTTAATACTTATGAGCCTCATGAAGCACCAAGAGATGGCTCTAAAAGAGTCGAAATCCATAAAAGTGGTAATAGTGTAGAGACAATTGCTATTGCATATGATATACCACCATTTAATCATAAAGACCAAGTTGTCCTATCAGCAATTAGTGAAATATTAAGTAATGGGAAGAGTAGTAGATTATATAAAGATATGGTTGAGCAAAAGCAGATGGCAACAACTGTTTATGGTTATAATATGGAGTTAAGAGATAATGGTATTTTCCTATTTTTAGCTATGGCTACACCAGGAGTTAAAGCAAAAGAGCTAGAAAAAGAGATTTTAGCTCAAATACAAGATTTAAAAGATGGTAAAATAACACAAGAAGAGTTAGATAAGATTAAATTAAATTCAAAAGTTGAATTTTTAAAAGAGTTAGATAGCTCTTCATCTGTGGCATCTTTGTTTGGAAGTTATTTAGCAAAAGGAGATTTAAAACCTTTACTTGAATATGAAGATAATTTAGATAAAATTACATTAAAAGATATTCAAGATGTTGCAAATAGATATTTTGATAATAACAGATCTACAACAATTATTATGAGGAGAAATTAGATGAGTTCTTTAATTAGCGGTGCTACCGTTGCGATTATTACACCTTTTAAAAATGGAAAAATTGATGAAGCTTGTTATGCAGATTTGATAAAAAGACAAATAAAATATGGTATTGATGCTATTTGTCCAGTTGGAACAACAGGAGAGAGTGCAACACTAAGCCACGATGAGCATAAAAGATGTAT